>DASZUW010000129.1:0-8619 GCA_035547475.1 Solirubrobacterales bacterium | reverse complement strand
GGGGCGCCGCCGCCTCGCCGTCGTCGGCCCCGCCGGGACCGGCAAAACCGCCGCCGTGGCCCGCGTCGCCGCCGCCCACGCGGCGGCCGGCCAGGACGTCACCTGCCTGACGCTCGAACCGGCCGACGGCGGCGCCGCCCTGCGGTCGATGCTCGAGGGCTCCGGCGTCGACGCCCGCGCGATCGCCTACGAGGACCTCGCCGTCGCCCTGCTGGGCGCGTCGTCCCAGCTGGTCCTGATCGACACGCCCGCCGCGGCGCCGAGCAGCGGCGTCACGGTCGAGTCGCTGGGCGCGACGCTGCGCGCGGCGAGCGTCGAGGAGATCCACCTGGCGGTCCGCGCCGGCACCGCGTCGCCGGCGGCGGTCGAGATGCACGAGAACCTCAGGAACCTCGAGCCGAACCGGATCCTCGTCAGCGCCGCCGCCGACACCAGCTACATCGGCGCCGCGGTCGACGTCGCGATCCGCACGGCGCTGCCGATCCATTACGTCGCCGAGACGGTCGTCGAGCTGGCGCCGGCCGACCCGCGTGACCTCGCCTCGAGGGTCGTGCCGTGACCTCCGAGCTGTCGCGGATCGACGAAGGGATCCCGCAGGAGGACGTGCGGATCCGCCTGAGCGCGCACCCGCGGGCGACGCGCCAGATCGAGCTCGCCCGGGCCTGGGGCGGGATCGGGGCGTTCGCGCTGGTCGGCCTCTTGGGGCTCTCGTCCGGGGTGCCCGCGGCGAGCGCCGGGCTGCGCGCGCTGATCGCCGGGGTCGGCGCCTACATGGTCTGCTGGTTCCTCGCGGTGATGGTGTGGCGCCATCTCGCGATCGCCGAGGAGGCGGCGGCGCGCTCGTTCGCCGAACAGCGCCGCGCCGCCCTGCTGGAGGAGATCAAACGGCGGTCCGCCGGGCTCGCCGAGCAGGAGGAAGGCATCCCGTGAGCACGATGAAGAAGATCGACTTCACCCGTCCGACGAAGTTCACACCCGATCACGAGCGGCGGCTGGGGCGGGCGCTGGCGGCATTCTGCCGGACCAGCTCGACGCGCCTCTCGGCGGAGCTGCGGCTGCCGATCGAACTCGAGTTCGTCGAGGCGACGCAGCTCGCCTGGGCGAACGCCCACGAGCGCCTCTCCGC
Organism: Solirubrobacterales bacterium; assembly: GCA_035547475.1. Taxonomy (GTDB): domain Bacteria; phylum Actinomycetota; class Thermoleophilia; order Solirubrobacterales; family 70-9; genus VAYN01. The sequence continues at coordinate 7,493 of DASZUW010000129.1, read as the reverse complement.
CACCGCCCTCTGCGGGGTGGTCGAGCTGCGGCCGACCGAGACGCAGGTCCTGCTCGCCGTCGACTCCGGCTTCATCCTGACCGGCATCGAGTCGCTGCTGAGCGGGGCACCGGAGGAGCCGCCGCCGGACCGGCGGCTGACCGAGATCGACCTCGCCCTGGCGCGCCGCCTCTTCGACGACATGCTCGGGCAGTTGACCACGGTGTGGCGCGACCTGACCGGGACCGACCTGGCGCTGGTCGGGATCGACTCGCAGCTGGAGACGGCCGGCGGCGCGCCGGTCAGCGAGCCGACCCTGGAGCTGGCGATGCGGGCCCACATGCTGGACCACGAGTTCGCCCTGACGCTGCTCCTCCCCCATCGCGCGATCGCGCCGGTCGAGGAGCGCATCCTGGGGCGCCGCGGCGACGCGGGCGAGGAGCCGGACCCGGTGACGGGGCTGCGGCTGCGCGAGGCGATGGCCGGGATCGAGGTCGCGCTGCGGGCGGAGATCGCCGGACCGCAGACGCCGGCGGCGCAGGTGCTGGGCCTCGTGCCGGGGGCGACGCTGCGCCTCGGCGGGCGGGTCGGCGAGGGGCTCGGGCTCTGCGTCGAGGGCGTGCGCGTGATGCGGGCGAAGCCGGGGCGGAGCGGCAGCCGCCGGGCTGTGCAGGTGCTGGAGGCGATCGAGCCGGGCGCCGCCGAGGGCCTGGCGCGGCTGGTGACGGGCGGGCACCGGGCGGGAGCGGTGGAGGTCGAGGGTGGCGGCGAGCCCGACCCGGCGCTGCGGGGCGCGCTCGGCCAGGTGCCGGTGCGGGTCTGGGCGGAGCTCGGGCGCGCGCGGTTGTCGCTGGCGGAGGTCGTCGGCCTCGGCGTCGGCGCGGTGGTCGAGCTCGACCGCCGGCTCGAAGATCCGATCGACCTCTACGTCAACGGCCTGCGCCTCGGCCACGGCGAGCTGCAGATCGTCGACGACGAATGGGCCGTCCGCATCGACGCGGTGACCGGCCTCGGCGAGCCCGCGGTGGTGTGAGGTGCCCGCGGCGAGCGTGATCGTCCACCTGGAGGGGGGCCGCGAGCGGACGCTCCGCTGCCTCGAGGCGCTGGCGGCGCTGGAGGACGAGCCGACCTTCGAGGCGATCCTCGTCGACGACGCCTCCCCCGACCTCGGCGACCTCCTGGCGGGCCTGAGCGGCGACGTGAAGGTCCTGCGCAACGAGCGCCGCGAGGGCTTCATCTCCTCCGCCATCAAGGCAGCCGAAGCTGCCAGCGCCGACACCCTGGTCCTCCTCCGCGGCCCCGCCCTCCTCTCCCCCACCGCCCTCCACCACCTCGATGTTGATGGGCCGAAAAACCACGGTATACGTGGTTTTTCGGCCCATCAACATAGGGAGCCGGAGGCACACCCGACCGCGACGCACGCGCTCGCGTTTCGCCGCGCGGACGCGGACTGCCTGCGCGGCGCGGCCGGGGCGGCGCCTGGATTCGAGCTCGCAGCGATCTGCGTGGAGCTCGCTCGGCGCGGGCCGGTAGTCACCGCCCGGGAGGCGATCGCGGCGCCGGCGGGCAGCGCGGTCGCGGCGCGGCGCACTCCCGGCGAGCGGACGGAGCTGACGATCGTCGTCCCCACCCTCGACGCCACCGCGCCGCACGTGCGCGCCTGCCTGGCGTCGATCGCCGCGAACACTTCGGCGCCGCACCAGGTCGTCGTCGTCGACAACGGCTCGCCCCCGCAGGGCTTCACCGCGCCCGTCAACGCGGGGCTGCGCGCCGTCGACACCCCCTACGCCGTGGTGATGAACGACGACGTCGAGGTGCTCGACGGTTGGTGGGGGCCGCTGCGCGCGGCGCTCGACGAGGGCGCCTCCGTCGTCTTTCCGCAGACCGTCGAAGGAGCGATGCGCGAGGACTTCGCCGCCTGGTGTTTCGCGCTCGGCGCCCGCACCATCGAGGAGATGTCCCACGCGCCCGGCGAGTTCTTCGACCCGGCGCTGCGGATCTGGTTCCAGGACACCGACCTTTTGCTCCGCCTCCGCGCGATCGGCCGGCCGCCGCGGCTCGTGCGCGAGTCCCGGATCCGCCACGCCCTCTCGGCGACGGTACGCACCGAGGACCCGGCCCTGCGCGCCTGGATCGATCGCACCATCGCCGCCGACAAGGCCGCCTTCGCCCGCAAGCACCCGACCGTCCTCGCCACGTGACCCAAGACGACGCCTACTTCGAATTCGACCGCCCCGAGCTGCGGGAGCTGGTGCCGACCGAGGCGCGCCGCGTCCTCGACGTCGGCTGCGGCGCGGGCGCCCTCGGCGCCGCCCTGCGCGAGGAGCGCGGCATCGAGGTGATCGGCCTCGAGCTCTCCGTCGACGCCGCCGCCCGGGCCCGCGACCGCCTCGACGCCGTGATCGAGGCCGACCTCGACCACCTCGACGACCTCCCCTTCGAGCACGGCACCTTCGACGCGATGTTCTTCGGCGACGTCCTCGAGCACCTCCGCGACCCCCACCGCCTCCTTCGCATCCTGCGGCCCTGGCTCGCCGACCACGGCGCCCTCGTCTGCTCCATCCCCAACGTCGCCCACTGGAGCGTCGTCCTCCCGCTCCTCACCCAGGACCGCTGGCCCTACGCCGACGCCGGCCTCCTCGACCGCACCCACGTCCACATCTTCACCCTCACCGAGGCCCACCTCATGCTCACCGAGTGCGGCTTCACCGTCGACTCCGCCGCCGCCACGACCCTCCCCCAGTCTCCGCCCCCAGCGGTCGACCACCTGATTCGCTTCCTGGCCGCCCTGGGCAGCGAGAAGGCTGCCGCCGGCCGGCGGCTGACCGCCTACCAGTACCTCCTCGTCGCCCGACCGGCCGGATAGGGGCAGGCGAGGGAGGGCCGAGGGACGCGGCCCTCAGGCGCTTCCCCCGTGTCGCCCAACACGCACGGACGCGCTGCAGTACTTGTGGTCGCCATGGCGACCGAAAAGGCTGCAGTGCGTTCTCGGGCCCTCGAGCCCCGACGTAAGTTCGACTTCGCGACGTCCCCGTGACGCCCCCGCACGCCCAGGACAGCTCCGGCGCGCGAACCCTCGTGGACGGTCGTCCAGCCCCCGGAATTCCCCTAAAGGTCCCGCGGGGCCTGCCGATCAGAGGGACGACATAACCGTGGGGTGACACGGACGTCGCCCCGGGACCACCCAACGACGATCCAAGGAGAGCGATCGGAATGTCCCTTCGTATTCAGACCAACATCGAAGCCTTCAATGCGCACCGGAACCTGGTGTCGACCAGCGAAGGCATCAGCAAAGCGATGGAACGCCTGTCCTCGGGCTACCGCATCAACCGTGCCGCGGACGACGCCGCCGGCCTGGCGATCAGCGAAAGGCTGCGCGCGCAGGTCAAGGGCATCGGCCAGGCGCAGCGCAACGTCCAGGACGCCGTCTCCGTCGTGCAGACCGCGGAAGGTGCCCTCAACGAGGTCCACGCGATGCTCCAGCGGACCCGCGAACTCGCCGTCCAGTTCAAGAACGGCTCGCTCTCGGAATCCGACCGGACCTCGATCCAGTCCGAGATCAGCCAGCTCGCCAGCGAGGTGGCCCAGATCGGCGAAGACACGGAATTCAACGGCATCAAGCTGCTCAACGAAAAAGCGACGATCACGTTCCAGGTCGGCGCGAACGACGGCGAGGTGATCAGCGTCTCCACGATCAGCCTCGGCGAAGCGGTCAAAGCCGCCGCGTTCGAACTCAAAACGACCGGCACGACCGACATCAAAGAGATCGACGAAGCGATCGAAGCGGTGTCGAGCCAGCGCGCCGAATTCGGTGCGGTGCAGAACCGCCTCGAACACACGCTCAACAACCTGGCCGTCTACCAGGAAAACCTGAGCGCCTCGGAAAGCCGGATCCGCGACGTGGACATGGCCTCCGAAATGGTCGAATTCACCAAGCTGCAGATCCTGCAGCAGGCCGGCACCTCGATGCTGGCCCAGGCCCAGCAGTCCGGGTCGGCGGTCCTGAAGCTCCTCGGGTAGGAGCCGGGGTCCGAGGCGGGCGGGTCGGCCGGGGAGCCGCCCGCTCGCCTCGACGTCCCGTCCACGCGCGCACCCATCTCTGTATGAGGACCCAAATCCACTATTGGGTAACTATCCCGATGTGGTTAAAGCCCTCCTGACCGGGGTCGATCAAATGAGAGATGACCCTCGAATCGACCCTCGCCCGGATCGCGGCGATCGAAGCGGCGTTGGCTCCGCCGCGCCCCGCGACCGGCGGCCTCGGCGCACCCGCGACGGCCGGCTCGACCGCGTCGTCGGCCTCTTCCCAGGCTTCCTCCGCGAACTTCTCGCAGCTGCTCGACCGGGCCTCCGCCGGCTCCACGCTGCTGCCCGGCGCCTCGCCGCTCGGCATCGGCCCCTCCGCTTCGCCGCTCGCCGCCGGCGGCTCGAGCCCGGCGGCGCTGAACGCCGTCGCCATCGCCCGCACCCAGGTGGGCCAGGCCGAGTTCCCCCCCGGTTCCAACGAATCGCCGCGGATCGCCGAATACCGCAGCGCCGTCCAGGGCGCCGTCGTCGGCCCCTGGTGCGCCGACTTCGTCTCGTGGTGCGCCGCCCAGGCCGGCATCCCGCTGGGCGACAACGGCGAAGGCTTCCAGTCGGTCGGCGCGATCTGGGAATGGGCCGAGCGCAGCGGCCGTGCGATCCCCGCGAGCGAAGGCTCGCCCGCGCCCGGCGACCTGATCGTCTGGGGCTCCGACCACGTCGGGATCGTCGAAGCGGTCGACCCCGACGGGACGATCCACACGATCGAGGGGAACTCCTCGGACGAAGTCGCCCAGCGCAGCTACGGCCCGGGCGAAAGCGGCGCGACCGGATACGTCCGTCTCGGATGAGCTTCCTGGCCTCCAGCGACACCGCCGCGCCGCCCGCGGCCGCGGGGTCCGGCGGGCCGCGCCCCGCCCGGGCGCGATCGCCGCTGCCGCTCAGCCTGCCCCTCGTGGCCGTCTACTCCGAACGGGCGATCTCGCGAGCCGGCCTCGCGGCGCTCCTGCGCTCGCAGATGATCGACGTCGTGCTCCCCGAAGAGGCGGAGCGCGAACCGGTCGGCCTCCGGCCCGACGTCGTCCTGCTCGCCGGCTTCGCGCCGGAGCGCCGCCTCGTCGACAGCCTCTCCAAGCGCCACGGCGCCCCGACCATGCTGATGTCGGACGCCGCCCTCGGCGCCGACGCGCCGACCGAGCTCGGCGTCCACGGCGCGGTCTGCCGCGAGTGCCCACCCGAGCGCCTGATCGCCGGCCTCCACACCGTCGCCGCCGGGGGCACGTTCTTCGAGTGCCACACCCACCCGTCGGCCCCCACTCCCACCGACTCGCTCCTCTCCCCGCGCGAGCGCCGCGTCACCGCCGAGCTCGCCCGCGGCGCCGGCGTCGAGGAGATCGCCGCCACCCTCTGCATCAGCCCCCACACCGCCCGCACCCACGTGCGCAACGTCCGCCGCAAACTCGGCGCCCGCACCTCGGCCGAGGCGGTGGCGCGCGCCCTCACACTGGGTCTGGTGGCACTGCCGGCGCGCTGAAGTCCCCCCGCGCCGCCGCTTCGTTCTCCTCCCTGACCCGGTCCCACAGCTCCTCGCGGTAGATCCGCTGCGCCTTCGGCGCCGTGATCCCGAGCCGCACCGACCCACCGCTGACCTCGACGACCTCGACCACGATCTCGTCGCCGATCAGGATGCGCTCGCCCTCACGGCGACTGATCGTCAGCATCGGGACAGTCTAGTGGCGGGGCGGAGGGGCACGGCGCTTCGAAGCCGGTGGCCGGGGAGCGGCGGCGCGGGCGCCCGGGTGGCCGCGTCCCGACGGTCGCTCGCGTGGTTGGAAAACCGCGCATGACGCGGGTTTCCAACCACGCTGTCTGCTGACCGTCCGAATGCTTGCTCCGCACCGAAGGCCCAGGGCACTCGCCCGCGCCCTACGCCGCGACGGTCCGCTGCCGCCCGCCCGACAACAGCGGCTCGCGCAGCGGGGCCCACGGGGCCTCGTTCATCACCTGGTGCCCCACCCCGCCCGCGACCAGGATCGGGGCCAGGAGGTTCGCGCTGATCTGGCCCGGGTCCTCGTCGGCGCGGACGACGACCAGGACCTGGGCGCTCGCCGGGTCGGTGACGCCGATGCGCTCGGCCTCCTCGTCGGAGAGGACGACCTCGTAGTCGGCGAAGAAGGGGAAGGGGTCGGTGACCGGGAGGGCGAGGTCGGGGTCGGAGGTCTCCTGCAGCCACTTGAAGGCGCCGCTCTCCTCGCGCTCGAGCAGGGCGAAGCGGCGGCCGCCGACGCCGATCATCCCCTCGGGGAAGTCGATCAGCGCCTCGGCGGGAACCTCGAGGTCCCCGAACCGCGTGCTTTTGACGGTCTCGGCCATGGATGTCTCCCGTTCCGTGCGACTACCTTAGGAAATCCATCAGCGACGGCTGGATCAGCTTCGCGCCCGCCCGCAGCGCGGTTTCGTAGGCGTTCTGTTCGGCGGAGAAGTTGACGAGCGCTTGCGGCATGTCGGCGTCGTAGACCTGCGAGAGCTGTTTGAGGCTCGCTTCCTGCAGCTGTTCGAGGCGCGTGCCGGCCGTCTCCAGGCGGTTGGTGGTGGCGCCGACGACCGCGCGCACGCGCGTCAGTTCGTCGATGTTGTCGCTCAGCCGTTCGAGGTCGGTGCCGCGCAGCGCTTCCGCGTTGGCGGCGGTGCCACCGCGCAGGTCGGTGGCGATGTCGCGCAGCACGTCGAGCAGCTTGTCATCGCCCGCGGCGGCGCCGTTGCCGAGGATCTGCTGGATATCGACGTTGACCCCGATCGACACCCCTCTGCCGATCACCCGCTGGATCGTCCCTTCGTCGCCCCGGTATTCGTCGCCCGGCCCGAGTTCGTAGGGGCGCGTTTCCGTCGCCGTGCCGGAGAAGATGTAGCGGCCGTCGTAGGTGACGCTCGCTTCCTGCTTGACCGCTTCGGTCAGCGCTTCGATCTCCGCCGCGATCCCTTCGCGGGCGACCTGCCCGTTGGAGTCGTTGCCGCCCTGGACGAGGAGTTCGCGGGCGCGCTGGACGGTGTCGGTGATCCGCGTGAGCGCCGTTTCGGTCGCCGTCACCCAGCCGATGCCGTCGTCGACGTTCGACTTGTACTGCTTGAAGGCTTCGAGCTCGCCGCTCAGCTGCAGGGTGCGGCCGGTGCCGAACGGGTCGTCGGAGGGCCGCGTGATCCGGTGCCCGGAGGCGATTTCGCGCTGCAGCTGGGCGAGCCGCGCTTTCGAGGAGCTCAAATCCTGCAGCACCGTCCGCCGCGTCATCCCCTCGGTGATCCGCATCGTCATCGCGCGTCCCTCCCCCACCCCGCCATCAGAGCCCGACCCTGCCCGTCCGGTTGATCAGCACGTCGAGCGCTTCGTCGAGCGCCGACATCGCCCGCGCCGAGGCTTCGTAGCCGCGCTGGAAGCGCTGCAGGTTCGTCATTTCTTCGTCGAGGGAGACGCCGGAGGTCGATTCGCGCCGTTC
>DASZUW010000128.1:0-10177 GCA_035547475.1 Solirubrobacterales bacterium | reverse complement strand
TCCGCCGAGCGCACCACGGTCGTCATCGCCCACCGCCTCCAGACCGCTCGGACCGCCGACCGCATCGTCCTCCTCGACGCCGGCCGCGTCGCCGAGGTCGGCACCCACGCCGAGCTCCTCGCCCGCGGCGGCCGCTACGCCGCGATGTGGCAGGCCTTCGAGGCCCTGAGCGACACCCCCGCCGCCGCCTGAATGTTGATGGGCCGAAAAACCACGTATATCGTGGTTTTTCGGCCCATCAACATCGGAGGTACGATCGCGGGGTGGAGCAGCGGGTCTCTCTGATCACGCTCGGGGTCGGGGACGTCGGGGCGGCGCGGGGGTTCTACGAGGCGCTCGGGTGGGAGTGCAAGGAAGTGGAGGAGACCGTGTTCGTCCAGGCGGGCGGGTCGGGGATCGTCCTCTGGGGGCGGGAGAAGCTCGCCGCCGACGCGGGGGTGGAAGACGCGCGGGCGGACGGGTTCGGCGGCATCGCGCTGGCGCAGAACGTGCGCTCGCGGGAGGAGGTCGACGAGATCGTCGCCGCGGCGGAGGCGGCGGGCGCGACGGTCACGAAACCGGCCGCCGAGACCTTCTACGGCGGTTACGCCGCCTACTTCGCCGACCTCGACGGGCACCTGTGGGAGATCGCGCACAACCCGGGCTTCACCTTGCGCGAGGACGGCTCGCTCGTTTTGCCATTCTGAGTCGATGATCGACAGAAGAAGTTTGGGAAGCCAGGGTCTCGAAGTCTCGGCCGAGGGGCTCGGCTGCATGGGCATGACCTGGGCCTACGGGACCGGCGACGAGGAGTCGGGGATCGCGACGATCCACCGGGCGCTGGAGCTCGGCGTCACCTTCCTCGACACCGCCGAGATCTACGGCCCCTACACGAACGAGGAACTGGTCGGGCGCGCCGTCGCCGGCCGCCGCGAGGAGTTCGAGATCGCGACCAAGTTCGGCTTCCGGCTGAACCCGGACGTCCCGCGCGACCGCGGGACGGACGGCAGCCCGGAGAACGCGAAGCGGGTCTGCGACGAATCGCTGCGGCGCCTCGGCATCGACCACATCGACCTCTACTACCAGCACCGGGTCGACCCCGACGTGCCGATCGAGGAGACCGTCGGCGCGATGGGCGAGCTGGTCGCTGCCGGGAAGGTCCGCTTCATCGGCCTCTCCGAGGCGGCGCCGGAGACGATCCGCCGCGCCCACGCGACCCATCCGCTGACCGCGGTGCAGAGCGAGTACTCGCTGTGGACGCGCGACCCCGAGGACGAGGTGCTGCCGACGCTGCGCGAGCTGGGCATCGGCTTCGTCCCCTACTCGCCGCTCGGTCGCGGCTTCCTCACCGGGCAGATCCGCTCGCTCGACGACCTGCCCGAGGACGACTGGCGGCGCACGAACCCGCGCTTCCAGGGCGAGGCCCTGGCGGCGAACCTGCGCCTCGCCGACCGGGTGGCGGAGCTCGCCAAGGGCATCGGCGCGACGCCTGCCCAGGTGGCGCTGGCCTGGGTGCTCGCCAAAGGCGAGGACGTGGTCCCGATCCCGGGCACCAAAAACCCGGTGCGCCTGGAGGAGAACGCCGCCGCCGCGGACCTTTCCCTGAGCGACGCCCAGGTGGCCGAGCTGGACGCGGCCATCTCCCCGGACGCCGTGCGCGGCGCCCGTTACGACGAATCCGGGATGGCGCTGCTGAACAACTGACGCTCAGGCGCGCCGGACGTCGTTTCGTCCGTGGGCCGAACTTAGACTCCGCCCATGGACAGGGATTCCTTTCTCTCGCGGCGGCGGTTCATCGGCGGGATCGGGGCGCTCACCGGGGCGGCGGCGCTCGGTGGCGCGGGCGTCGCGGAGGCGCTGACCGGCTCCACGGGCGGGAGGGCTCCGCACCCGCAGACGCCGGCCGAAGCGCTGCGCGCCCTCCAGGCCGGGAACAAGCGGTACCGGCGCGGGAAGCTCTCGCTGCGGGACTACTCGCCGGTGGGGGAGCGGCGGGCGTCGGAACAGAAGCCGTTCGCGGCGATCATCACCTGCGCCGACTCACGGATCTCCCCGGAGCTGGTCTTCGACGTCGAACGCGGCAACCTCTTCGTCTCGCGGATCGCCGGCAACGCCATCGACAGCGGCACGCTGGGCAGCACCGAGTACGCGATCGCGGTGCTGGGGGTGAAGCTGGTCCTGGTCCTCGGCCATAGCGACTGCGGCGCGGTCAAGTCGGCGATCGCCACGGTGTCCGAAGGCAAGGGCTACCCGAGCTCCAAGTACGGGGCGATCGGTGAGGTCATCGACCTGCTGGTGCCCACCGTCAGGTCGCTCCCCGCCGCCGAGCGGACGCTCGCCCGCTGCGTCCCCGCCAACGCGATCGCCCAGGCGCAGGACCTCGCCCGCCGCGGCCCGATCGTGGCCCCGGCGGTCGAATCGGGGGCGATCGAGGTCGTCGCCGGCGTCTACAACATCGCCAACGGCGCCGTCTCGATCGTCCGCTGAGCGGGCCGCGCGTACGTATGTGGCGGTCCGGGGCGCCGCCCGTTCCGCAAAATTTCCCGTTTCATCTACCGAATTTGTGGTAGTAGTACTCCACCATGGGGGAGCGGGAACTCTCGTGAGTCGGAGGATGCCGGGTTGGCGAACGGTGGGATTGTCGATTGCCACCGCGGCCCTTCTCCTCCTCGTTTCGAATGCCTCCTGGGCCGGCGTCGCCGCGGCGGCGCCGGCCTTTGAAGCGAACGGGAGCGTCGAACAGGTCTACGCGACCGGGGTGCCGGCGGGCGCGACGGTGACGCTCCGCGACGGCGCGGGCGCCGCGGTCGCCTCGAAGTCCGCCGACGGGCTCGGCGGCGTCCTCTTCCGCGAAGTCGCGCCGGGGAGCGGCTACCGGCTGGAAGCCGGCGGCGAAGTGTCCGAGCCCTTGACCGTCCTGACGCGGCGCTCGGCGCCGCCGGACACCTCGATCTACGACCAGACGATCGAACCGCACGGCTACCAGTACCTCACCACCCGCGACGGGACGAAGCTGGCGATCGACGTCCACCCGCCCCAGGACGTGCTGCAGCTGGTGACCAACCAGATCCCGAGCCCGACCGAAGCGGCGGGCGCCGGCGGCGGCACCGAAACGCCGCAACTCCCGGTCGGCGAACTGGAAAAGATCCTCAAGGAAGTGCCGGGCGTCGAAGGCGTGCTCGGCGGCCTCTCCGGCCTGATCGGCAAGGTCGGCGAAGGCCTGGGGATCAAGCTGAGCGGGCCGCCGCGGCACGAGCTCCTGCAGCTCCGCCGGGCGACCCGCGGTGGGGCGGTCCGGGGCGAGGCCGCGCACGGCTCGGCCCTCGAACTCCCCTACGTCCCGACCGGCCCGACGCCGACCCTGATCGAGTACTCGGGCTACGGCTACGCGAACCCGGCCGGCCCCGAAAACGGCATCGCCCTGATCGCCGAGCTCATGGGCTTCACCGTCGTCGACGTCAACATGCGCGGCACCGGCTGCTCCGGCGGCGCCTACGACTTCTTCGAGCCGCTGCAGAACCTCGACGGCTACGACGTGATCGAGACGATCGCCCACCAGCCCTGGGTCCTCCACCACGAAGTGGGGATGATGGGCATCAGCTACGGCGGCATCAGCCAGCTCTTCACCGCCGCCACCCGCCCGCCGGACCTCGCCGCGATCGCGCCGCTCTCGGTCATCGACAACACCCAGACGACGCTCTACCCGGGCGGCATCCTCAACACCGGCTTCGCGCTCGAATGGGCGAAGGAGCGCGTCCACGACGCCGAAGCCGCCGGTCCGACGAGTGGCCAGCCCTGGGCCTACCAGCGCATCCAGGAAGGCGACGAAACCTGCCGCCGCAACCAGGCGCTCCACCCGGAAGCCGTCAACCTGCTGAAAAAGGTCAAAGACAACAGCCACTACGTGCCGAAAGTCGCCGACCCGCTCTCGCCGGTCACCTTCGTGAAGAAGATCGAAGTCCCGACCTTCATGGCCTGCCAGTGGACCGACGAGCAGACCGGGGGCCACTGCCCCGACCTCGCCGAGCACTTCACCGGCACCCGGCAGAAGTGGTTCACCTTCACCAACGGCGCCCATGTCGACTCGCTCGACCCGGCGACGTTCAACCGCTGGCTCGACTTCCTCGAGCTCTACGTGGCAAAGCAGCCGCCTTTGGTGACGGGTGCGGTGATGCACGTCGCCGCGCCGCTCGTCTTCCAGGAAGCGATGGGCATCCCCGCCCTCACCCTGCCGCCCGACCCGATCCAGCTGCTGCCGACCTACGGCCTGGCGCTCGGCGCCTTCGAAGCGCAGAAGCCGATCCGCGTCACCTTCGACAGCGGCGCGGGTGGCCTCACGCCGGGGCAGCCCTACCCGACCTTCGAAGACTCGTTCAGCGAGTTCCCGATCCCCGGGACGAAGGCGAAGGCCTGGTACCTCGCACCGGGCGGAAAGCTTGTGGCGACGAAGCCGGTCGGGTCCCACGCCGACGAATTCACCTGGGACGCGGGCGCGCTGCCGCTGCGGGACTTCAGCGGCGACACCGGCTCCGGCGCCAGCGGCCTCTGGACGGCGACGCCGACCTACCACTGGGAACCGAGCCCGCCCGGCTCGGCGGTCTCCTACCTGACCGCACCGCTTGCCGAGGACACGACCGTGATCGGCGCGGGTGCCGTGAACCTCTGGGTGCGTTCCTCGACCCCGAACGTCGACCTCCAGGCGACCGTGAGCGAGGTGCGTCCGGATGGCAAGGAGACCTTCGTGCAGAACGGCTGGGTCCGGGCGGACGAGCGCAAGCTCGATGCGGCGAAGTCGACCCCGCTCGAGCCGGTCCTCAGCCTGCGCGAAGCCGACGTCGAACCGATGCCGCCCGACGAATTCGTGAAGGTGACGATCCCGCTCTATTACGAGGGCCACGCCTACCGCGCCGGCTCCCGCATCCGGGTGACGATCGCGGCGCCGAACGGCACCCAGCCGATCTGGGACTTCGAAGAAACCGAACCGGCGGGCACCGCCCAGGTCGCGATCGCCTACTCGCCCGAAAACCCGTCGAACCTCCTGCTCCCGGTCGTCCCCGGCATCCGCGTCCCGACCGGCCTGCCCCCGTGCCCGGGCCTCCGCGGCGAGCCCTGCCGCGATTACGTCCCGCTGACGAACCGCCCCGCCACCCCCTAGCCGCGCGCCGCCCTGATGTTGGTGGGCCGAAAACTCCTCTATATCTGGACTTTTCGGCCCATCAACATGAAGGGGTGAGAGTGGCGGGGTGAGCGAGCTTCGCGGCCGGCGCGTCGGGGCGGCCCCCGCGAGGCCTCGTCATATACTCGCGTCAATCGATTGATTTCGCTTCAGGATGGGGCGGACGAGAGGCCGGGATGCGCGAGGACGGGGCGAAAGCGGCAGAGGGGGAGCGAAACCTCATGTGGACGGGGCGAAAGCGGGGCCGAGGGGGATGAGCCGGACTTCACGCGGCGGCGGGGCCAAGAGGACGAGCCGGGCCGCGGACGGCCGGGGAGGCCGGCGGGCGACGATGCGGGACGTGGCGGCGGCCGCCGGCGTCGACGTGTCGACGGTCTCCAAGGTGCTGAGCGGCGCCGCGATCTCGGTCCGCGCGGAGACCCGGGCGCGGATCGAGCAGGCCGCCGCCGAGCTGCGGTACCGGCCCGACGCCAGCGCCCGCAGCCTGCGCCTGTCCCGCACCGGCGCGATCGGGATGTTGGTCCCCGACTTCACGAACGCGGTCTGGTCGGGGATCGTGCGCAGCGCGGTGCACGAGGCGGAGGCGCAGGGCCGCGTCGTGCTGATCGCCGAGATGGACCCCGACCAATCGCCCGCGGGCTACCTCCACCTCGTGCACGAGCGGCGGATCGACGGCCTCCTGGTCGCCACCGCCCGCGACCAGAGCAGCCTGGTCGCCGAGCTCGAACACGACTCGGTGCCCCACGTGTTCGTCAACCGGCGCGGCGGCGAGCGCTCGCTGTCGGTGCTGGTCGACGACGAAGCGGGTGCCGTGGCCGGCACGCGGGCGCTGATCGAGGCCGGCCACACCCGCATCGGGCTGATCGGCGGCCCGCCCGACATCGACACCTCGCGGCGCCGCTTCGACGGCTTCGAACGCACCCGGACCGCCGCCGGGCTGCCCGACCCGGTGGTGACCTCCGGCCCCTACAGCGCCCCCGGCGGCTACCGCGCCGCGCAGGAGCTGCTCGCCGCCCCCGGCCCGCGCCCGACCGCGGTGCTGGCGGCGAACCTGATGATGGCGCTGGGGGCGCTGGCGGCCTTCGCCGAGGCCGGCGTGGGGGTGCCCGGGGACATGTCGATGGTCGCCTACGACGACGCCGAGCTCGCGGGCTTCACCCAGCCGGCGATGACGACGGTGGCGATGCCCCACCAGGAGATGGGGTCGATCGCCGTCCGCCTGCTCGAGCGCGTCCTCGCGGGCGAGCCGGCCGAGAGCATCGTCGTGCCGACGCCGCCGCGCCTGATCGAGCGGGACTCGATCGCCCCGCCGCGCGCCTCCTGATCGCGCCCCGCCCGCGCCTCCGTGCCCGCCCCCGCGCGGCGCCTGTGACGGCGTCCCCGCCGGCGGCTGCCCCGCGCCTCCCGCCCACGCCGGTCCCGGCCGGATACGTGATCTGCAGGGAATTTGGTCAATCGTTTGACAAGACCGGAAAACGTGCTGTAGGTTGATCGCAGTCAAACGATTGACCGCGCTCGGGGAGGGAACCCGGGCAATGGGACCCGCGGAGAGCAGCCAAGGAGCGACGAGGAGCCGAATGAGCAAGCGAACCACCATCGTCACCGGCGCCGCCCACGGCATCGGCCGGGCCTGCGCGCTGCGCCAGGCGGCCCTGGGGGACGCGGTCGTCCTCTGGGACCTCGACGCCGACGCCCTCACCACCGTCGCCGAGGAGATCGCCGCCGCCGGCGGCCAGGCCCGCGCCGCGACCGTCGACGTCGGCGACACCGCGGCGGTGGCGAAGGCCGTCGCCGAGGCCGCCGACGGCGGCGAGCTGAACCTCGCGCACGCGGCCGGCCTCATGCGCACCATCCCCTTCGAGGAGATCGACGAGGCGGAGTTCGACCGCGTCACCCGCGTCAACCTGCGGGGCACCTTCTTCGTCGTCAAGGCGCTGGCCGAGGCCGCGCGCCGCGGCGCCGGCGGCGCGATCGTCCTCTTCAGCAGCATCGCCGGGCGCAAAGGCCGACCGCTCGCCGCCCATTATGCGGCCTCGAAGGCGGCGACGATCAGCATCGCCCAGTCGGCCGCGCTGCGCTTCGGCCCGCAGGTCCGCGTGAACGCCGTCTGCCCCGGCGTCATCGACACGCCGATGAACCACCAGATCGCCGCCGAACGGCACGAGCTGACGGGCAGCGCGGTCGACGACCCCTACCCGGGCCTCGAGGAGACGCTGGCGCTGAAGCGCTTCGGCGAGCCCGACGACGTCGCCCGGGTGGTCGAGTTCCTGCTCGGCGACCTCTCTCGCTACGTCACCGGGCAGGCGATCAACGTCGACGGCGGGCTCGAGTTCGACTGAGGAGGGACCGGAGGATGAGCGACAACACCACGGTCGGCGGCGCCCGCGAGATCGCCGACGGCATCTTCGCGGTCGATGCGCCCTTCTGGGGCTTCCCGTTGAGCCTCTACTTCATCCGCAGCGGCGAGCGCTGGGCGGTCGTCGACACCGGCATCGCCACCACCCCGGCGGAGGCGATCGTCCCCTTCCTCGCCGACCGCGGCGGGCTCGGCTCGCTGGAGCTGGTGCTCGGCACCCACGGCCACGTCGACCACGTCGGCGGGAACGGCGCCTTGAAGGCGCTCGCCCCGCACGTCACCTTCTCGATCCACGAGCTCGACCTCGGCTGGACCGAGGACTACGACCGCCACATCGCCCAGCTCTACGAGTACGGCGAGCCCGCCGGCTACCGGCTCGACGCCGAGACCGACGCCACCCTGCGCGGCGCGATGGGGGACCCGGTGGCGGTCGAGCGGATCTTCAGCGGCACCCATGACCTCGTCTCCTTCGGCGCCGGCCGGGAGCTCGAGGTCACCCGCGTCGGCGGCCACTCGCCCGGGCACGTCGTCTTCCGCGACCGCCAGACCGGCGTCGTCTTCAACGGCGACACGCTGCAGGGCTCCGGCGCCTGGAACGTCGAGACCGAGAAGCGCGACTTCCCGATGTACCGGACGGTGCGCGATTACCGCGCCGCCCTCGAGACCGTCCGCAGGCTCGACGCCTCGGTGCTCTGCACCGCGCACGCCGGGCCGCTGCGCGGCGAGGAGATCGGCGCCGGGATCGACGCCTCGCTCGCCTGGAGCGAGGGCTTCGGCCGGCTCGTGGCCGAGCTGGCGGCGCGCCTCGGGAGCTTCACCCTGGCCGAGATGGTGGACGCGGTGCTCGAGGAGCGCCCCGAACACGCCCGGTTGCTGCAGATCAACGTGACCACCGCGGAGCACCTGGACGAGCTGGTGCGCGGCGGCGACCTGACTCCGTCGATCGACGACGGAGTGAAGCGATGGACCCATCACGGCGCCGAAGCCGCGTCGCGAGAACACACCTAGGAGGGAAGAGGAGATGAAGATGTGGAACTGGCGGCTCGCCGCCGCGCTCGCGGTCTGCGCCTTGCTGGCTGGCGCGGTCGCCGCCTGTGGCAGCAGCAGCGGCTCGGGATCGGGCGCCACCGCGAGCGAAGAAAGCACCGAAGCGGCCGCCGGCGAAGGATCCGCGGCGGGCGAAGGCGAAGCCGAAGGCGGCGGGACCGAACCGGCCGCGAGCACCGAAGGGGCGCCCTCCAGCGCCCTCGTCAAGGCGCTGCCGAAGGCGCTGCAGGAACAGTACGTCGGCCTGCCGAGCGAACGGGTCGAATCGAAGTTCGCCTCCTTCAAGGCGGTCAAGCAACCGTGGAAGGTGTGTTACTCGGAGAGCTACCAGGGCAATCCCTGGCGGGTGAAGCTGGCCGAAGAAATGAAGCGCCTGGCAAGCGAATACGAAGAAGCGGGCCTCGTCTCCGGCTTCACCATGTCGGTCGCCGAAGAAGACGTCGCGCGGCAGAACCAGCAGATCCGCCAGTTCGTCTCCCAGGGCTGCTCGATCATCTTCGCCGTCGCCGGTTCCGCCACCGGCCTGAACGCGGCGATCAAGGACGCCTACGAACACGGCATCCCGTTCGTGACGATGGCGGGCTCGGTCACCAGCCCCTACGCCGAGAACGTCGACTCCAACTACTACGTGCTGGGCAAGGAATTCGCCCAGGACACCGCCGAAGCGGGCGGCGAAATCCTGATGATCAAAGGTCTCGAAGGCTCGCCGATCTCGGCCCTGCAGAACGAAGGCGCGAAGGCCGAGTGGGCGCAAGACGGCGCGTCGATCGCCGCCGAAGTGAACGGCAACTGGACCCCGTCGACGACCAAACAGGTGACGCTGCAGACGCTCGCCACCCACCCGAGCGGGATCGACGCGGTCTGGTCGACCGGATCGGAGAGCGCGGTCATCGCCGAAGCGTTCTCGCAGTCGGGCCAGGAGATGCCGCTGATCACCGCCTCGATCTCCGGCGACGCCCTCGGCTACTGGAAAGAACACGAAGGCGAATTCAAGTTCGCGGGCGCGGCGATCATGCCGAGCTGGACGGCCGAGACCGGCTTCCGCGTCGGCATGCGGACCCTGGCCGGGAACGGCCCGAAGATGACCCCGATCATCGTCCCGATCCCGCCGGTCACCGAAGCGGACCTGCCGGAACTCTACGAATCCTGCATGACCGCGAGCTCCTCGGACGTCTTCCCGGTGGTCAAGGAAGACCCGCTGACGGAAAAGCTCATGGACGCCTACTTCACCAAGCCCGGCGAAGTCGGCCCCTACGAGTACGCCAACACCCCCAAACCCTGCGCGGGCAGCTGAGCGGCCCGCGGAGCGCAGCGGATGGTCGCCTTGAAATCTCCTCCCGACCCGGTCTCCCGATCCGCCCCGGCGGGTCGGGAGGCCCTGCTGCGGCTCGCCTCCGTGCGCCGCACCTTCGGCCGCACGGTGGCGCTCGACGGCGTCGACCTCGAGTGCCGGCCGGGGGAGGTGCACACGATCCTCGGTGAGAACGGCTCCGGCAAGAGCACGCTGGTGAAGCTGATCTCCGGGGTGCTGCCGGCGGCCGCCGGCCGCGTGACGATCGGCGACCCCGAGCTGCGCCCGTGCACCCCCACGCGGGCCCGCGCGCTCGGCGTCGCGACCG
>DASZUW010000127.1:0-4470 GCA_035547475.1 Solirubrobacterales bacterium | reverse complement strand
GCTACGTCTTCCCCGACGCGGCGCCGCTGCACCTCTCGCGGGTGCTGCTGGCGCTGGAACGCGCCGGCCTCGAGGTCCACCACGTCGAGGACTTCCGCCGCGACTACGCGGAGACGCTCCGCCACTGGGCGGAGCGTCTCGACGCGAACCTGGAGCGGGCGACGGCGCTGGCCGGACCGGAACGGATCCGGGTCTGGCGCCTCTACCTGCGCGCCGCCCGCAACGGGTTCGAGAAGGGCTTCACCTCGATCTACCAAACTCGCTGCGAGCGGCCCTGATCGTCCCGGCTCAGGCGAGTTGGTTGATGCGGATGAGGTTGCCGGCAGGATCGCGGATCGCGCAGTCGCGCACGCCGTAGGGCTGGTCGGTCGGCTCCTCGACCACGTCGACGTCGGCGGCCTGGAGCTGCTCGAAGACGCCGTCGAGGTCGTCGGAGGCGAAGGTGATCCGGGCGTAGGAGCCCTTCGCCATCATCTCGGCGATCGTCCGACGCTCGTCGTCGGTCAGCGCCGGCTCGGCCTCCGGCGGGTAGAGCACGATCGAGGTGCCGGGCTGGTCGGCCGGGCCGACGGTGAGCCAGCGCATGCCGTTGTAGCCGACGTCGTTGCGGAGCTCCCAGCCGAGGAGGTCGCGGTAGAACGCCAGTGATTTCTCGGGGTCGGTGTGGGGAAGGAACGCGTAATGAATGTTGATGTCCATGGCGTCGAATCTAGGGCGCGCCGCGGGCCCGCGCTTCTCGATTCCTGACCGATGCGCGTCAGGCGCCCAGGTAGGCCGCGAGGTGTTCGCCGGTGAGGGTCGAGCGGGCCGCGACGAGGTCGGCGGGGGTGCCCTCGAAGACGATCCGGCCGCCGTCGTGGCCGGCGCCGGGGCCGAGGTCGACGATCCAGTCGGCGTGGGCCATCACCGCCTGGTGGTGCTCGATCACGATCACCGACTTCCCGGCGTCGACGAGGCGGTCGAGCAGGGCGAGGAGCTGCTCGACGTCGGCGAGGTGGAGGCCGGCGGTCGGCTCGTCGAGGACGTAGACGTCGCCCTTCTCCCCCATCTGGGCGGCGAGCTTGAGGCGCTGGCGCTCGCCGCCGGAGAGCGTCGTCAAGGGCTGTCCCAGGGAGACGTAGCCGAGGCCGACGTCGACCAGGCGCGCGATGACGCGGTGCGCGGCGGGGACGCTCGCCTCCCCGCCCTCGCCGAAGAACCCGACCGCGTCCGCCGCCGACATCGCGAGGACCGCGGCGATGTCGCGCCCGCCGAGCTTGTGCTCGAGCACCGAGGCCTCGAAGCGCCTCCCCTCGCACTCCTCGCAGACGGTGGCGACGCCGGCCATCATCGCCAGGTCGGCGTAGACGACGCCGGCGCCGTTGCAGCTCGGGCAGGCGCCCTCGGAGTTGGCGCTGAAGAGCGCCGGTTTCACGCCGTTGGCTTTGGCGAACGCCTTGCGGATGGGTTCCAGCAGTCCGGTGTAGGTCGCCGGGTTGCTGCGGCGGGAGCCGCGGATCGGCGCCTGGTCGATCGCCACGACGCCCTCGCGCCCCGCCACCGAGCCGTGGATCAGCGAGCTCTTCCCCGAGCCCGCCACGCCGGTCACGCAGACCAGCACGCCGAGCGGGATGTCGACGTCGACGGCCTGCAGGTTGTGGGTGTCGGCGCCGCGGACCTCGAGCGCGCCGCGCGGCGCGCGCACCTCGTCCTTCAGCGCCGCGCGGTCGTCGAGGTGGCGCCCGGTCAGCGTCTTCGACCGGCGCAGGCCGGCGACGTCGCCCTCGTAACAGACCGTCCCGCCCGCGGCGCCGGCACCCGGGCCGAGGTCGACGAGGTGGTCGGCGATCGCGATCGCCGCCGGCTTGTGCTCGACCACCAGCACCGTGTTGCCCTTGTCGCGGAGGCGCAGCAGCAGCTCGTTCATGCGCTCGATGTCGTGCGGGTGCAGGCCGATCGTCGGCTCGTCGAAGACGTAGGTGACGTCGGTCAGCGCCGAGCCGAGCTGGCGCACCATCTTCACCCGCTGGGCCTCGCCGCCGGAGAGCGTCGCGGTGGGCCGGTCGAGCGAGAGGTAGCCGAGGCCGATCTCGACGAAGGAGTCCAGGGCGGCGGTGAGTGCCTCGAGCAGCGGCGCGACGGTCGGCTCGTCCAACCCCCGCACCCACTCGACCAGGTCCGAGATCTGCATCGCACAGGCGTCGGCGATGTTCACCCCGCCGATCCGCGAGGAGCGCGGCGCCTCGGCGAGCCGCGTGCCGCCGCAGTCGGGGCAGGGCGCGAAGGTCACGGCGCGCTCGACGAAGGCGCGCACGTGGGGCTGCATCGACCCGGTGTCCTTCGACAGCATCGAGCGCTCGATCCGCGGGATCAGCCCTTCGTAGGTCATGCTGATCCCGGCGATCTTCATCCGCGTCGGCTCCTGGTGGAGGAAGGCCTCGCGTTCGGCCTTCGTGTACCTGCCGATCGGCTTGCCGGGGTCGACCAGGCCCGACTCGGTGTAGAGCCGGTAGTTCCAGCCGCCGGCTTTGTAGCCGGGGATCGTCAGCGCGCCTTCGTTCAGGGACTTCGTCTCGTCGAAGAGCTGGGCGAGGTCGAGGTCGGAGACCGTCCCGCGCCCCTCGCAGCGCGGGCACATCCCGCCCGCCCGGCTGAAGGTTTTCGTGACCGTCTTGCCGGCGCCTTTCTCGACCGTGATCGCGCCTTTGGCGCTCACCGAGGGGACGTTGAAGGCGAACGCGGCGGGCGGGCCGACGTGCGGCTCGCCGAGCCGGCTGAAGAGGATGCGGAGCATCGCGTTGGCGTCGGTGGCGGTGCCGACGGTCGAGCGCGGGTCGGAGCCGATCCGGCCTTGGTCGACGATGATCGCCGTCGTCACGCCTTCCAGCAGGTCGACGTCGGGGCGCGCCAGGGTCGGCATGAAGCCCTGGACGAAGGCGCTGTAGGTCTCGTTGATGAGGCGCTGGGACTCGGCCGCGATCGTCGCGAAGACGAGCGAGCTCTTCCCCGATCCCGACACCCCGGTGAAGGCGGTGAGCCGCCGCTTCGGCAGCTCGACGCTCAGGTCCTTGAGGTTGTTCTCGCGCGCCCCGTGGACGCGGATCAGGTCGTGGCTGTCGGCGGCGTGCGCGGCGCCCGGGCGCGCCCTGGCTTCGCTCTTCGGCATCGGCGGGACGTTAGAGACGCCCGGCCGCGTGCGCTTCTCGATTCCTGATCGGCCGCGTCACGACTTTGGCGACGCAGGAATCCATCCCGGCGACGGCGTCGGCCTCCTGGCGGCGGTACTCGCTCGGCGACATGCCGACGAGTTCGGAGAAGCGCGTGCTGAAGGTGCCGAGGGAGGAGCAGCCGACCTCGAAGCAGATCTCGGTGACGCTGAGGTCGCCGCGGCGCAGCAGCGCCATCGCCCGCTCGATCCGGCGCGTCATCAGGTAGCTGTAGGGCGACTCGCCGAAGGCCTCGCGGAACTGGCGGCTGAGGTGGCCGGAGGACATGTGGGCGCCGGCGGCGAGGGCGTCCACGTTCAGCGGCTTGGCGTACTCGCGGTCGATGCGGTCGCGCACGCGCCGCAGGCGGGCCAGGTCGTCGAGGTTGGCGGCCATCAGACGGGGAAGCCCCTCGTGACGTCCTCGATCGCCCAGTCGGCGCCGGCCGCTTCCTGTTCGGCGACCGAGTAGGCGCCGGTGGCGACGCCGACCACGCGGATGCCGGCGCCGTGGCCGGCGGCGACGTCGCGCGGGGTGTCGCCGACGGCGATCGTCGCCCGGAGCTCCAGCGGCGCGCCCGCCGCCTCTCCCCCGCGCTCGATCGCCTTCCTCGTGACCTCGACCCGGTCGCGCGCGTCGGACCCGTACCCGCCGAAGCTGAAGTACTTGTCGAGGTCGCCGCGGGCGAGCTTGATCCGCGCCGCGGGCTCGACGTTCCCCGTCACCAACCCCTGCACGATCCCCGCCTCGGCCAGCCGCGGCAGGATCGCCGCGATCCCCGGCTTCACTTCGTAGCCCTCCGACTCCGCGACCGCCTCGGGCATGTACTCCAGGTACTTGGCGACGACCGCCGCCCGTTCCTCGTCCGTCCCCTTCCTCCCGATCACCTCCTCGAAGATGATCTCGGTGATTTCGGGATCCGTCATCCCCGTACGGGTGTGTTCCTCGATGTTGGCTTCGACCCCGTAGAGCTCCTCGAACGCCCGCTGCCAGGCGACCGCCCCGGCGCCCCCGGTGTAGAGCAGGGTCCCGTCGATGTCCCAGAGCACGGCGCGGATACGCATGGCGGGAGCCTAGATGAGTGGGGGGCGTGGGCCTCCACAAGGGGTTCGGGGCGCGGAAGGCTGTCCTGGGCGCCTCATGGGGTCCTGGCAGGCTGTGACCCCCATGAGGCGCCCAGGACGTGAGGCTTTCGTGAGGCGGCGAGGGTTCGTCACGAAGTCCACGGGTCCGTGACGAACTCCGGGGTCTCGTCACGGTTTCTCATGGATCCGTCGCCGCGACG
>DASZUW010000126.1:0-3721 GCA_035547475.1 Solirubrobacterales bacterium | reverse complement strand
ACCGACCACAGCCGCCGTCAGGGGTCGGCACGGCATCCGCGGCAGCTCGGACGGCCGCAGGTCCCCGCCAACTAGGGTTCGCCCGCGTGATCGCGTCGATTCCCAGCCCTTCGCAGCCCGGTGTCGGCATCGGGCCGTTTGAAATCCACGTGTACGGGCTGATGTACGCGATCGCGGTGACCGCCGCGGTGCTGATCGTGCGGCGGCGGTGGGGCAAGTTGGGCGGGGATCCGGAACTGCCGTTGCAGGTCGCCATCTGGGCCTTTCCGGCCGGGCTGATCGGCGGGCGGCTCTATTTCGACATCACCAGCTTCAACGAAATGCCGCACACCTGGTACGGGCCGATCGCGGTCTGGGACGGCGGGCTGGGGATCTGGGGTGGCATCGCGGCCGGCGCCGCCGTCGGGATCTGGCGGGTCCACCGCGCCGGCGTCTCGGTGCCAGCCTTCATGGACTGCACCGCCCCCGCCCTCCTCGTCGCCCAGGCGATCGGCCGGGTCGGCAACTACTTCAACCAGGAGCTCTTCGGCGGACCCACCTCCCTCCCCTGGGGACTCGAGATCTCACCCGAACACCGCCCCGCCGGCTACCTCCACTACGCCACCTTCCAGCCGACCTTCCTCTACGAGATCATCTGGAACCTCGCGCTTGCCGCCTTCCTCGTCTGGCTCGGCCACCACCGCAAGATCCGCCCGCCCGGCCTCTTCGCCCTCTACGTCACCGGCTACTCGGCCTTCCGCATCTTCGAGGAGCGGCTCCGCGTGGACCCGGCCCACCACATCCTCGGCCAGCGCCTGAACTTCTGGGTGGCGATCATCCTCACCTTGATCGGCTTCGCCTGGTTCCTCTGGACCCAGCGCGACCGCCCCGGCGCCGACGACCCCCCGGTGGTCCAGCCGCCCGACGCGACGGGCGTCCCGGCTACTCCCACTCGATAGTGGCCGGAGGCTTCGAGGAGATGTCGAGGGCGCAGCGGTTCACGCCGCGGATCTCGTTGATGATGCGGTTGGAGACGCGCTCCAGGAGGTCATAGGGGAGGCGGGCCCAGTCGGCGGTCATCGCGTCGTCGGAGGTGACGGCGCGGATCACGATCGGGTAGGCGTAGGTGCGGCCGTCGCCCTGGACGCCGACCGAACGGACCACCGGCAGAACGCAGAAGGATTGCCAGAGCTGGCGGTAGAGCTCGGCGGCGCGGATCTCCTCCTGGAGGATCGCGTCGGCGGCGCGGAGGATGTCGAGGCGTTCGCGGTTGACCTCGCCGCCGACGATGCGGATCGCGAGTCCCGGCCCGGGGAAGGGCTGGCGCCAGACCATCCGCTCGGGAAGGCCGAGCTCGGCGCCCACGGCGCGCACCTCGTCCTTGAAGAGCATGCGCAGCGGCTCGACCAGCTCGAAGTCGAACTCCTCGGGCAAGCCGCCGACGTTGTGGTGGGACTTGATCGTCGCCGCGTGGTCGGAGCCGCCCGACTCGATCACGTCGGAGTCGAGCGTGCCCTGGACGAGATAACCGACGTCGTCGAGCTTGCCCGCCTCCTCCTCGAAGACGCGGATGAACTCCTCGCCGATGATCTTGCGCTTGCGCTCCGGCTCGTCGACGCCGGCGAGCTTGGCGAGGAACCGCTCTTCGGCGTCGACCGCGATCAGCGGGATGCCGAACTGGGAGAAGGTCTCGACCACCTGCTCGGACTCGTTCATCCGCATCATCCCGTGGTCGACGTAGATGCAGGTCAGCCGCTCCCCCACCGCCTTGTGGACGAGCAGCGCCGCGACCGAGGAGTCGACGCCGCCCGACAGGCCGCAGATCACCCGCCCCTCGCCGACCTGGGCGCGGATCTTCTCCACCTGTTCGGTGATCACCGAGGCGGCGCTCCAATGCTCGGTGCAGCCGGCGACGTCGCGCAGGAAGCGGGTGAGGATCTCGGTCCCGTACGGCGTGTGGACGACCTCGGGGTGGAACTGGATCCCGTAGAGGCCGCGGTCGGGCATCTCGTAGGCGGCCACCGGCGAGCTCGGCGACGACGCCAGCGCGGTGAACCCCTCCGGCGCCTCGCGCACCACGTCGCGGTGGCTCATCCAGCAGCTCTGTTGCTCCGGCAGGCCGCCGAGCAGCCTGCCGCCGCCTTCGCGCAGGGTCAGCTCGGTGCGCCCGAACTCCCCCGCCTCGGCGCCTTCGACCTTGCCGCCCAGCCCCAACGCCATCGCCTGCATCCCGTAACAGATCCCCAGCATCGGGACCTCGAGGTCGAGCAGCCGCGTCGGGAACGCCGGCGCCCCCGGCTCGTACACCGACGCCGGCCCGCCGGAGAGCACCAGCGCCTTCGGCCTGCGCGCCCGGATCCGCTCGAGGTCGACGTTCGCGGGCAGGAGCTCGGCGAACACGCCGCATTCGCGGATCCGCCGCGCGATCAGCTGCGAGTACTGGCCCCCGAAGTCGAGGACGAGCACCTCCTCCGTGGCCTTCACCTCCTCGGCGGGCAGTGCGCCGCCCGGCTCCACATCCGACCGAGCGGCGACCTGCTCAGTCATCCGAGACGGCCACTCCCGCGGAGACGGCGGCGCGGCCGTTGGAGCCCATGCCGACGTGCTGCTCGTTCTGCAGCTTCTTGCCCTCGCTCATCAGCGCCGGAGCGACCATCACCTCGGCCCGCTGAAAGCTGCGGATGTCCTCGTAACCACAGGTGGCCATCGAGGTTTTCAGCGCCCCCATCAGGTTGAAGGTGCCGTCGTTCTCCTGCGCCGGCCCGAGGAGGATCTGCTCCATCGTCCCGTCCTGCTTGGTCGAGACGCGGGTGCCGCGCGGCAGCGAGGGGTGGAACGTCGCCATCCCCCAGTGGAAGCCGCGCCCCGGCGCCTCCTTGGCGCGGGCGAGCGGCGAGCCGATCATCACCGCGTCGGCGCCCATCGCGATCGCCTTGGAGACGTCCCCGCCGGTGCGCATCCCGCCGTCGGCGATCACGTTCACGTACTCGCCGGTCTCCAGCATGTGCTGGGCGCGGGCGGCCGCCACGTCGGCGATCGCCGTCGCCTGTGGGACGCCGATCCCGAGCACGCCGCGGGTGGTGCAGGCGGCGCCCGGGCCGACCCCGACCAGGACCCCGACGGCTCCGGTCCGCATCAGGTGCAGGCCGGTCGAGTAGGAGGCGCAGCCGCCGACGATCGTCGGCACCGGCACTTCGGCGATGAACTCCTTGAGGTTCAGCGGCTCGACCGTCGTCGACACGTGCTCGGCCGAGATCACGGTGCCCTGGACGACCAGGATGTCGAGGCCGGCCTCGATCGCCACCTCGTAGTAGTCGCGCACTTTCTGCGGCGTCAGCGACCCGCAGACGACCGCGCCGGTCGCCTTGATTTCCTCGACGCGCCGGGCGATCAGCTCCGGCTTGACCGGCTCGGTGTAGATCTCCTGCATGATCCGCGTCGCTTCGTGCTTGGGCGCGGCGGAGATCGCCTCGAGCTTCTCTTCGGCGTTCTCGAAGCGGCTCCAGATGCCCTCCAGGTTGAGGACGCCGAGGCCGCCGAGCTTGTTCGTCAGCGCCGCGGTCTGGGGGCTGACCACGCCGTCCATGGCGGAGGCGAGCAGCGGCAGGTCGAAGCGGTAGGGACCGAGGGTCCAGGTGATGTCGATGTCGTCGGGGTCCCGCGTGCGGCGCGAAGGAACGATCGCTACGTCGTCGAATCCGTATGCGCGTCGCCCTTTCTTTCCGCGGCCGATTTCGATTTC
>DASZUW010000125.1:0-3189 GCA_035547475.1 Solirubrobacterales bacterium | reverse complement strand
CACCCGCGGGAGAGGGCGCCGAGCAGGACGTCGAGCGAGACCTCGACGCGCTGCTGGCAGAGGCGGAAGCGAAAAGGGACGAGTACCTGGAAATGGCCCGCAGGGCGCAGGCGGACTTCGAGAACTACCGCAAGCGGATGGCGGCGGAGGTGCAGGCCGCGGCGCTGCGGGGGAAAGCCGAGGTCGTGCGCTCGTTCCTGCCGGTGGTCGAAAGCTTCGAACGCGCTCTCGAGCACGCCGGAATCGACTCCGTCGCCGACCTGTCCGGTGAGGACCCGATCAAGCAGGGCTGGGCGATGACCTTCCGTGACCTGAACGGGGCGCTTGCCTCGGCCGGTGTCGAGGTCGTCGACCCGCAGGGCGAAAAGTTCGACCCGAACCAGCACGAGGCCCTCTCGACCGTCCAGGTCGAGGGCACCGAGGCCGGGGTCGTGGTGGAAGTGATGCAGAAGGGCTACCAGTTCGGTGGGCACCTGATCCGCCCGGCGCGGGTCGTGGTGGCCGCCTAGAGAGAAGACGAGAGAAGAAGTGGCAGACGAGCTCTACAAGACCCTCGGCGTCAAGAAGGACGCGAGCGAGGACGAGATCAAGAAGGCGTACCGGAAGCTGGCGCGCAAATACCACCCTGATCGGAACCCCGGCGACAAAGAGGCCGAGGAGAAGTTCAAGGAGATCTCGGCCGCGCACGACATCCTCTCCGACCCGGAGAAGCGCAAGGAGTACGACGCGGGTCCGTCCTTCGCCGGGTTCGGCGGGGGCGCCGGCAACCCGTTCGGCGGCGGCAACCCCTTCGGGGGCGGCGGCGCCCAGGCGGGCAGCTTCGGAGCCGATTTCGGCGACATCCTCTCCGGCATCTTCAACCGCGGCGGGGGCGGCCGGGCGCGCCCGCAGGCGGTCCGCGGCCGGGATCTCGAGACCGAAGTCGACCTCAGCTTCGACCAGGCGATCAACGGCACCCAGATCAGCGTCACCGTGCCGAAGCAGGAGCGCTGCGAGACCTGCCACGGCTCCGGCGCGGCGCCCGGCACCGCGCCGGTCACCTGCCCGCGCTGCGAAGGCCGCGGCATCGACCCGCAGAACCAGGGCTTCTTCTCGATCAGCCAGCCGTGCCCGCAGTGCGGCGGCTCCGGCGAGATCATCGAGACCCCCTGCCCCACCTGCGGCGGCTCCGGCGTCACCCAGCAGAGCAAGCGCTACAAAGTGAACATCCCGGCCGGGGTGAAGGACGGCACCCGCATCCGGCTCGCCGGCAAAGGCGAGGCGGGCCCGCGCGGCGGCCCGAACGGCGACCTCTACGTGACCACGCGGGTCGCCTCGTCCCCGGTCTTCCGCCGGCTCGACGACGGCAACCTCGAGGTGACGGTGCCGATCACGATCCCCGAGGCGGTGCGCGGCGGCACGATCGAGGTACCGACGCTGGACGGGACGAAGAAGATCAAGGTCGCGCCGGGGACCAAGCACGGCGCGCTGCAGCGGCTGCGCGGCGAGGGCGCCCCGAAGGGGAAGGGCAAGGGCCGCGGCGACATCCGCTACCGGCTCGAGATCGAGGTCCCCAAAGACTTGAACGAGGAGCAGCGCAAGGCGGTCGACGAGCTGGCCGGCGCCCTGAACGGGCACGACCCGCGCGCCGACCTGCTGCGGAAAGCGGGGGTCTGATGGCCACCTACCGACGCCACGAAGTGAAGGCGACGTTCGACGACGACCAGGGGGTCTTCATGATCTCGGTCGCCGCCGAACTCGCCGAGAGGCACCCGCAGACGCTGCGGATGTACGAGACGCGCGGGCTGATCGCGCCGAAGCGCTCGCCGAAGAACACCCGCCTCTACAGCCGGCGCGACGTCGAACGCCTGCGCCGCATCCAGGAGATGACCGCGCAGGGCCTGAACCTGGTCGGCGTCGAGACCGTCCTGGCGCTGGAAGAGCAGGTGCAGCAGCTGAAGGAGAGAGTGAGAGACCTGGAAGGAAGAGGAGACGAGCCGGATGCAGCCGGATAAGTTCACCCAGAAATCGCAGGAAGCGATCGCCGCCACGCTGGAGCTGGCGCGCAGCCACCGCAACCCCGAGGCGACCCCCGCGCACCTGCTGGTGTCGCTGCTCGAACAGACCGACGGCCTGGTCGTGCCGATCCTGCAGCGGGTCGGCGCCGACACCGCGGCGATCGTCGCGCGCGCCAACGAGGCGGTGGCGGCGCTGCCGAAACTCGGCGGCGAGGGCGAGGAACCGCGGCTGTCGTCGTCGCTGGCGTCGACCTTGCGGGTCGCCGAGCGCGAAATGGGGCGCGACGGCTCGAGCCTGATCTCCACCGACCACCTGTTGCGGGCGCTGACCGAGGACCCGGGCGTCGCCGACATCCTGCCGTCGAAGGACGAGCTCGACGCCGCCGTGGCGCAGGTCCGTCCCAACCCGGTGACGACCGACAACCCCGAGTCGACCGCCCAGGCGCTGGAGAAATTCGGCCGCGATCTGACCGCCGACGCGCGGTCGGGGAAGCTCGACCCGGTGATCGGGCGCGACGAGGAGATCCGCCGCGTGATCCAGGTCCTGTCCCGGCGCACGAAGAACAACCCGGTGCTGATCGGCGACCCCGGCGTGGGCAAGACGGCGATCGTCGAGGGGCTGGCGCAGCGGATCGTCGACGGCGACGTGCCGGAGAGCCTGCGCGACCGGCGCGTGATCGCGCTCGACATCGGCTCGCTCCTGGCGGGGTCGAAATACCGCGGCGAGTTCGAGGAGCGGCTGAAAGCGGTGCTGAGCGAGGTGCAGGAGGCGGAGGGCCAGATCGTCCTCTTCCTCGACGAGCTCCACACGATCGTCGGCGCCGGCGCCGCCGAAGGGGCGGTCGACGCGGCGAACCTGCTGAAGCCGATGCTGGCGCGCGGCGAGCTGCGCGCGGTCGGCGCGACGACGCTCGACGAGTACCGCAAGCACATCGAGAAAGACGCGGCGCTCGAGCGTCGCTTCCAGCCGGTGCTGGTCGGCGAGCCCGACATGCAGGACACGATCGCGATCCTGCGCGGGCTGAAGCCGCGCTACGAAGAGCACCACGGCGTGCGGATCGCCGACTCGGCGATCGTCGCCGCGGCGACGCTCTCGGAGCGCTACATCGCCGACCGCTTCCTGCCCGACAAGGCGATCGACCTGATCGACGAGTCGGCCTCGCGGCTGAAGATCGAGATCGACTCGGTGCCG
>DASZUW010000124.1:0-5835 GCA_035547475.1 Solirubrobacterales bacterium | reverse complement strand
CGGATGCCGTGCCGACCACAGCCGCCCGTCAGGGGTCGGCACGGCATCCGCGGCAGCTCGGACGGGCGCCCGCCCCCCACCCCCACCGGCGCACTGGCCCTCAGCCCAGCCGGACGACCTCGGACGGGCCGGTGCTCGGGTCCGCGCCGGCCTCGAGCTTCTGCAGGCGGATCATCACCTTCTCGGCGCGCAGGCGGAAGGCGGTGATGCGCTCCTCGAAGGGGTCGGGGCGGCGGGGGTTGTCGGTCGGGCGGGGGAGGAAGTTGGCGGCCGTCGGGGCGTTGACCGCGGGGTCGGTGCCGACGGGCTGAGGGGAGGCGGTGGCTTCGCGGGCCCCGGCGGCGGACCGGGCGGCACGGGAGGCGTCGTCCGCGGACCGGGACGCGGCGGTCGCGGCGCGGGAGGAGGAGGCGGCGGCGCGTTCGGCCAGCTCGGCGGCGCGGCGGGCCTGCTCGGCGGCCTCGAGGCTGGCGGCGCCGATCTCCATCGCCGCCTCTTCGGCGGTGCGGGCGGTGACCATGGCGGCGTCGATGCGCTCTTCCAGCTCGGCGACGGTGGCGGGCGCCTTGGCGGGCTCGATCCGCCACTCGTCGGTGGTGTCGCGTTCGGTCGCCTGGCGCTCGTGGGCGTCGCCGTCGAGCGCCGCGCTCTCGCCCGTATCTGACCCGGAGGCCTCCACGCGGCCAATGTAGAGACGGGTGAGGCGGAAAAAGCCGGAGCTTGCGGATAATCACCCACGGTGCAGCCGCCGACCGCCCCCGATCCCGCCCGCGGCCTCTTCGAGACCCTGCTCGTCGCCGACGGCAGGCCGGTCCGCGGCGCGCCGCATCTGGAGCGGCTGGGCGCCTCGGCGCGCGAGCTGTTCGGCCAGGAGCTCCCCGCCGAGCTCCGCGAGTCCGTCGTCGCCGCCGCCCGCCCGCTGGAGCTCGGGCGCATGCGCATCGACCTCCTGCCCGAGAACGGCGGGCTCCGCTTCGAGATCAAGACCGAGCCGATCGACCCGGCGATCTTCTTCCCCGACCGCGAGCACGGCGCCGACGTGCGCACGATCCGCCACCCCGACTGGGCGGGCGCCCACAAGTGGGCCGACCGCGATTGGCTGGAGTCGGTCGAGGCGGAGCTCGGCGAGGCGGTGCCGCTGATCCTCACCGACGCCGACGAGGTGCTGGAGGCGGGCCGCGCCAACCTCTTCATCGTCGCGGGCGGCGGCATCGCCACCCCGCCCGCCGACGGGCGCATCCTGCCCGGCACCGCCCGCGCCGCCACCCTCGACCTCGCCGCCGAGCTCGGCGTCCCCGCCACCGAGCGCCGCCTCCACCTCGACGACCTGCGCCGCGCCGACGACCTCTTCCTCACCTCCTCCCTGCGCGGCATCCGCCCGGTCCGCACGCTCGACGGCCAGCCCCGAACGCGAAAAGACCCCCTCGTCGAGCGCCTGGCGGCGGAGCTGCGCCGCCGCTGGCTCGACGAGGGGGCCGAGAACCCAGGTGTCGCGGACTAGCCCAGCCGCTGCTCCAGCGCCTCGAGCTGCGCGGTGACCTCGGCCGGCAGCCGGTCGCCGAATTTGGCGAGGTGCTCCTTTATCTGCGGCAGCTGCTCGCGGTAGAGCTCCTCGTCGACGGCGAGCAGCTCCTCCAGCTCGGCGGCGGAGATGTCGAGGCCCTCGGTGTTGATCGCCGCCGGGGTCGGCAGGTTGCCGATCGCGGTCTCGACCGCCTCGCCTTCGCCGGCGCAACGGCGGAAGACCCACTCCAGCACGCGGCTGTTCTCGCCGAAGCCGGGCCAGAGGAACTTACCGTCGGCGTCTTTGCGGAACCAGTTGACGTAGAAGATGCGCGGCAGCTTCGCGCCCTCGGTGCGGCCGATCTTCAGCCAGTGGGCGAAGTAATCGGCCATGTTGTAGCCGCAGAAGGGCAGCATCGCCATCGGGTCGAAGCGCAGTTCGCCGACGTTGCCCGCCGCGGCCGCGGTCTTCTCCGAGGACATCGTCGCCCCCATGAAGACGCCGTGCTCCCAGTCGAACGCTTCGCTCACCAGCGGCACCGCGGTGGCGCGGCGGCCGCCGAAGAGGAAGGCGTCGATCGGCACCCCGGCCGGGTCCTCCCACTCCGGCGCGATCGACGGGCACTGCCCGGCGGGCGTCGTGAAGCGGGCGTTCGGATGGGCGGCGGGCGCCTCGGAGTCGGGCGTCCAGTCGTTGCCGTGCCAGTCGATCGCGTGCGCCGGCGGCTCGCCGGTCATCCCCTCCCACCAGACGTCGCCGTCGTCGGTCTTCGCGCAGTTGGTGAAGATCGTGTTCCGCTCGATCGTCTCCATCGCGTTCGGGTTGGTCTTGTGGCCGGTGCCGGGCGCGACGCCGAAGAAGCCGGCCTCGGGGTTGACCGCGTAGAGGCGGCCGTCCTGGCCGAACTTCATCCAGGCGATGTCGTCGCCGACCGTCTCGACCTTCCAACCGGGCAGGGTCGGGATCAGCATCGCCAGGTTGGTCTTGCCGCAGGCCGACGGGAAGGCGCCGGTCACGTACTTGACCTCGCCCTCCGGCGAGGTGAGTTTGAGGATCAGCATGTGCTCGGCCATCCAGCCCTCGTCGCGCGCCATCGCCGAGGCGATCCGCAGCGCGAAGCACTTCTTGCCCAGCAGCGCGTTGCCGCCGTAGCCGGAGCCGAACGACCAGATTTCCCGGGTCTCCGGGTAGTGGACGATGTACTTGTTGGCCTCGTTGCAGGGCCAGGGAACGTCCTCGACGCCCTCCTCGAGCGGCATCCCGACCGAGTGCACGCAGGGGACGAACTCGCCGTCGTCGCCGAGCTGGTCGAGGGCGGCCTTGCCCATCCGGGTCATGATCCGCATCGAGACCGCGACGTAGGCGGAGTCGGTCAGCTGCACGCCGATTTCGGAGATGTCGGAGCCGAGCGGGCCCATCGAGAACGGGACCACGTACATCGTGCGGCCCTTCATCGAGCCCTTGAAGAGCCCGCCAAGCGTCTCGCGCATCTCCGTCGGCTCGCGCCAGTTGTTGGTCGGGCCCGCGTCCTCCTCCTTGGCGGAGCAGATGAAGGTGCGGTCCTCGACCCGGGCGACGTCACCGGGGTCGGAGAGGGCGAGGTAGCTGTTCGGCCGCTTCGCGTCGGAGAGGCGCTCGAAGGTCCCCGCGTCGATCAGGACCTGGGCCAGCCGGTCGTACTCCTCGGCCGAGCCGTCGCACCAATGGACGGCGTCGGGCTGGGTCAGGGCGGCGATCTCCTCCACCCAGTCCAGCAGTTTCTGGTTCGTCGTCAGCTCAGCGGGGGCGGCAGTGGTCGAGTCGCTCATTCGCCTCTCTCTATTTAGTCGCTTTGCGGCCGACGGCTGTGGCGTCGGCGCCCTTCTTCAGGATCTTCAGCGCTGTGGATCGCATGGTTTCCGGCGCGGCCGGGGCAGTGCCCGACGTAGCACTCCGAGGGATCGGAGGGGTTCACGGCCGGGAGATAAATCATGCCACGAACCGACGCGGTTGGGCGCTGTGTGTCCGATGTACACACAACGAGCGAAAATCCGCCCCACTTTTGCGCGCGCTCAGCGCAGGAACGGGTGCGGCGAGAGCGATTCGAGGTTCAGGTCGGCTTCGTCGGTACGGATCTTCAGCAGCGCGTAGGCGACCTTGCCGTCGGGAAAGCGGACCGTGCATTCGAACTTCGCGCCCACCTCGACCGCGACTCCCTTCGGGCAGTCGACGTTTTCGACCGGCGCGCCGAAGCCTTCGCGCTTGGATTCGAGACTGGCGCGGACCGTTTCCGAGGCCTTCTGGTAGTCGACGTCGGTGCCGCCGCCGCAGCCGGCGGCGAGCAGGGCGAGCAGCGCGAGGAGCGCGAGCGCGGTGGCTGTGCGAAGAAATGACAAGTTCCTCGCATTGTTCCGTGTCGCTGTGTAGGGTGCCCCGCCGATGAGGTTCTTCGAGTTCGAGGCACGCAAGATCGTCGAGCTGGCGGGCATCCCCGTCACCAAGTACGGCTTCTGCACGACGCCGGAGGAGGCGCGCGCCGCCGCCGAGGAGATCGGCGGGCCGGTCGTGATCAAGTCGCAGGTGCTGACCGGTGGCCGGATGAAGGCCGGCGGCGTCAAGTTCGCCGACACGCCCGAGGAGGCCGCCGAGCACGCCGAGGCGATCCTGGCGCTGGAGATCAACGGCCACATGCCGCGCGGCGTCCTCGTCGACCCGAAAGCGGAGGTCAAGCAGGAGTACTACGCCGGGGTCGTCTGGGACGGCACCGCCAAGCGCCCGCTGATGCTCTTCTCCGACATGGGCGGCATCGACATCGAGGAGGTCGCCCGCACGCACCCCGACCACGTCGGCCGCGGCCACGTGTCGAACCTCTTCCCGATCCCCGACTTCGAGGCGAAGCAGACGATCGCCGCGACCGGCGTCACCGGCTCGCAGCTGAACCGCGCGACGCCGATCCTGGCCCGCCTCGCCCGCCTCTTCCGCGACTACGACATGACGCTGGCCGAGATCAACCCGCTGGCGGAGCTGACCGACGGCAGCTTCGTCGCGCTCGACGCCCACATGGAGATGGAGAACGAGGCGGTCGGGCGGCAGAGGAAGCTGCTGCGCACCGAGCTTCAGATCGCCGAGGACGACACGCGCGAAGCCTACGAGCACTCGCGGTTCGAAGAGAACGTCGCCGCGATCGACGCGGCCGACCACCGTGGCGTCATCCAGGGCAAAGACCACGGCTTCACCGGCAACCTCGGTCTCGTGATCGGCGCCGGCGGGGGCTCGCTGACGCTGACCGACGCGGTCCGCAACCAGGGCGGCAAGCCCGCGAACTACTCGGAGATCGGCGGCAACCCGTCGGTCGCGAAGGCCTGCGGGCTGGCGCGCGAGGTCCTCGACAAGGACGGCGTCGAGAAGATCGCGGTGATGATGTCGATCGTCTCCAACACCCGCGTCGACATCGTCGCCCGCGGCGTGATCAAGGCCTGCCTCGAACTGGGCAAGGACCCGGGCGAGACGATCGCGATCTTCCGCATCCCCGGCGCCTGGGAGGACGAGGGCTTCAAGATCCTCGAGAAATACGGGGTCGAGTACTGCGACCGCTCGGTCTCGATGTGGGAGGCGGCCGGACGGGCCGTCGCCAAGATCCAGGGAGAGGGGGTCGCTGCCTGATGTCCATCCTCCTCACCAAGGAGACGACCTTCATCGTCCAGGGGATCACCGGCCGCGAGGCCGTGAACCTGACCCGCGAGTGCCTCGACTACGGCTCCAAGGTCGTCGGCGGCGTGACGCCGGGCCGCAAGGGTCGCGAGGTCCACGGCGTGCCGGTCTTCGACACCGTCGCCCAGGCGGTCGAGCACCACGGCGGCCCGATCGACGGCTCCGTCGTCACCGTCCCTCCCGCCTTCACCAAAGACGCCGTCTTCGAGGCGATCCTGAACGGGATCAAGCTCATCGTCGTCGTGACCGAGCGCATCCCGCGCGGCGACGTCGCCCAGATGGTGGAGCTCGCCGACCGCGAGGGCGCCCGCATCATCGGCCCCAACTGCCTCGGCCTGATCGTGCCGGATGTCTGCAAGATGGGCGGCATCGGCGGCCCGGCGAAAGACGCGGCGAAGGCCTACGCGCCCGGCCCGGTCGGCGTGATGAGCCGCTCCGGCGGGATGACGACCGAGATCTCCTCTTCCCTCACCCAGTCCGGCCTCGGCGTCTCGACCGCCGTCTCGATCGGCGGCGACGCGATCATCGGCTCCACCTACGCCGAGCTGATGCCGCTCTTCGAGGCCGACGAGCAGACCAAGGCGATCGTCATCTACACCGAGCCCGGCGGCCGCATGGAGGCCCAGCTCGCCGAATGGGTC
>DASZUW010000123.1:0-3872 GCA_035547475.1 Solirubrobacterales bacterium | reverse complement strand
GAAAAGTCCTCTATTTCAGGACTTTTCGGCCCATCAACATCGGCGGTGGCGGCCAGGGCGTTGGCGAGGTAGTCGCCGGGGGAGGACTCTTGGTAGTCGGCTCGGTCGCGCCAGGGGAAGGGCTCGCGCGGGGCGGGGATGCCGGTGGTTCGGGCGGCGACCGTCACCCAGCCGAGCGCGTCGCCTTGGGCGGCGCGGCCGGGAATCGGGGCGCCGGATTCGCCGAAGCGGGCGGCGGCGGACAGGTCGAGGTCGGTGAGTAAGCGCGCGACGCGGCGCGCTTCGGCCCGGTGGCCGGACGCCGCGAGGGCCAGGGCGGCGGTCGCGGCGTCGCGCGGCCAGACGTACGCCCAGCCGTCGCGGGCCCCGGCGGCGACGGCGCCGGTCGCGCGCGAGGTCAGCGCGTGGATCGTCAGCAGCGAGCGTCGGTACATGGCCTGGGCCCAGGAGGGCGCACCGCCGCCCGGCGGTGACGATCCGGCGAGCCAGTGGCGTGCCTCGCGGGTCGCGGTCGCGACCAGCTTCGCGGACGCCCGGGAGAGGGCGCCGGCGCTCCCCCCTGCCGGCCTCCGGGCGGCAGGCCCGCAGATCAGGTCGAGTCGTGTCGCCCGTCGTTCGCGCGCGCAGCGGATCCCGTGGACGTCGACGCCGAGCGAGGGGGTCCCCTGGGGTCGGGACTCGACCGAGACGGTGAGGCTTCGCCCGGTCGCCGCCGCCGTCATCTCCAGCCGCCGCCCGCCGAACCGCGCCACCGTCCGCACCACGTTCGTCCCCGGCAGGTAGCGCTGGGTGACCCGGTCGGCTTCCCAGGTCGCCTTCCCGTCGAGGCGCGGCACGATCCCCGTGTCTTCCGGCACGGTCCCGGCCGCCTGGCGGTCGGAGGGGTTGTCGATCAGCGCCGCGCCCGCCGGGCCGGGCCGCAGGTCGACGACGTCGCCGTAGGCGTCGACCGCCGCGGTCAGGCCCCCGTCCCCGCTCACCGCGGTGCCGAGGAACGGCGGCGGCAGGCCGGGGAGGGCCGGAGGCGTGGTCGGGCCGCCGTCGGAGCCGCCCGAGACGAGCACGATGCCGGCCGCCACGACGAGCAGGCAGGCGAGGGCGGCGCGGGCGGATCGCACGGTCGAATGCAATCACCCGCCGGCCGGCCGGGGGCATGGTGAGCGCGTGGGCGGGGCGGGTCAGGAGAGCCGCGGGTCGCTTGCCGCGCGCCTGCGGGAGCGCCTCCGCGAGCTGCGGAGCGCGGTCGCGACCCGCGTGCGGGCGTTCGACGATCCGGCCCGAGTCCCGGACCCGGCCTACCGGGAGGGGCTGGAGGCGGCGCTGCCGGCGGCGGTCGAGCACTCGCTCGCCAGCCTGGAAGGCGGCGAACGGCGCCCGCCGGAGGTGCCGGCCGAGGCCTCGGGCTCGGGGCGAGGAACCGGTCAGGGCATCGCAGACCTCCCACCGCGCCCGCCTGCCGACGATCGGGCCGCCCGCGGCCAGAAACACGGGACTGGTGGCCCCTGACTGCGGTGGGGGCACTGGACGCGATCGCCTAGATATCGAAGATCTCGTTGACGTCGCCCGCGGCGACCGCGTTGACGCCGTCGATCTCGTTCAGGTCGGCGGCGAGCGAGGCGACGTGGCCGGAGCCATGGATCTCCAGCGAGACGGCGACGTGGCCGCCGGGGTCCTCGCCGCGCTCGACGTTGACATCGGCGACCTTGAAGTCGCGCGAGGTGCAGGTCTCGAGCACCTTGCGCAGGATGCCGCGACCGTCCTCGTAGACCACCCGCACGGCAGACGGCGCATAGGGAGAGGCAGGAAGCCGTCGGGCGAGAGGGGCCAGCACGTAGACGACGGCGAAGTAGGCGACCGTGGTGGCGATCGCGAGGATCGGCAGCGAGGCGCCCGCGGCGGCCCCCACCGCGGCGGTCAACCACACCCCGGCCGCGGTCGTCAGGCCGCGCACCGAGTCGCGGCGGACGAAGATCAGCCCGGCTCCGAGGAAGCCGATCCCGGAGACGATCTGGGCGGCGACCCGTGAAGGGTCGAGGACCACCTCGTTCGCCGCCAGCACGTCGAAGAAGCCGTACTTGGAGATCAGCATGAAAAGCGCCGAGCCGACTCCGACAAGCGTGTAGGTCCGCAGCCCGGCCGCTTTCTGGCGCATCTCCCGGTCGAGTCCGATCGACGCCGACAAGAGCAGGGCCAGGCCGATCCGCCAGATCAGGTCCCATTCGTTCATCGGTCACATTCCTTACTCATCGAGTCAACAAACCTTGCCACAAGAGACGCCGGCGTGGGATCGGCGGTGGCTCGATCCCGGTCGGCCTCGGCGGTCGCGCGGGGGCGAACTTCGGGGTCCGCCTCCCGCCCACGAGACATCGAGGCCGACCGACACCGGAACGGTGACCTCCATCCGTCTTCCTGGCCCGATCCGATCGCAGTCCGCGACATCCAGGGCTGCGTCGCCATCGATGAAGGTATTAGTCGACTTTCTCGACCATTTTAGTTAGCTTTCTTCACACACATCCTGGGACCAAGGAGGCGGCGGTGGCACTTACCGATGAAGCCGAGTACTTCGACACCCGCGACGAGCAGCTCGCGCGCAAGCTCCAGGACGAGCACGGCCTCTCGCGGCGGCAGCTGCTGAAGCTGGGGGCGGCGGGATCGCTGGCGCTCGCCACCGGCGGGGCGCTCCTCCGTCCGACCCCGGCCCCTGCGTGGCCCGTACCGCAGGGGATCGTCAAGAACCTGCCCGAGGAATGGTTCGAACGGCTCGGGACCAACGCCGAGATGAGATGGCAGGCGATGGCCGACGAGGGCTACCTCACGCCGGTCGAGAAGTTCTTCGTCCGGAACCACACGGCGACCGAGGTGGTCGAGCCGCTGCGCTATCGGCTGCGGGTTTTCGGCAGCGGCCTCGAGGATCCGAACGGTCGCACGTTCACCCTGCGCGAGCTCCGCGACATGCCATCGGAGACCCGCATCGCCTTCATCGAGTGCGCCGGCAACGGCCGCAGCTTCTTCGGCTCCCAGCAGGGGACGCCGGCGGCAGGCTCGGCCTGGAAGCTCGGGGCGGTCGGCGTCGCGCGCTGGCACGGGGTCCCGCTCCGCGAGGTGCTCGAACGCGCGGGGATCAAGAAGAGCGCCGTCGACGTCATGCCCCAGGGGCTCGATTCCGAAGTGATCACCAACGGCGTCAACGAAGGCCACGTCCGCAGGCCGCTCCCGGTGGCGAAGGCGCTCGACGACGCGCTCCTCGCCTACGGCATGAACGGCGAGCCACTGCCGATCGACCACGGCCGGCCCCTGCGCCTGGTGGTGCCCGGCTGGGTCGGCGTAGCGAGCACGAAGTGGCTCGGCCAGATCGAGGTCGCCGACGAACCGCTCTATTCGCCGTGGAACACGACCCAGTACCGGATGATCGGGCCGGAATACCCGCCCGACTCGCCGCCGCTCACCAAGCAGAAGGTGAAGAGCGCCTTCGAGCTGCCGTTCCCCGCCGCCCTGCCGGCCGGTAAGACGCTTCGCCTGCACGGCCGCTCCTGGTCGGGGAGCGGGTCGATCAAGCGGGTCGAGATCTACCCCGAGGCCGTCTCCACGCCGCCCGCCGGTCCCGTCTACGCCGTGCCCCCCGGCGCGGCTACCCCGATGCCCGGCGGCGGCAAGAAGCCGACGCCGGAAGGGTGGCATCCGGCCCAGCTCGAACCGCCGAACCTTCGCCAGGCCTGGGTGCGGTGGAGCTTCGACTGGCGCCCGCCCGGACCGGGCAACTACCAGCTGCGTGCCCGCGCGACTGACCAGACCGGCCAGAGGCAGCCGGAATCGGTGCCGTTCAACAACAACGGCTACCTCTTCTGGGCCACGGTCAGGCACCCGGTCACGGT
>DASZUW010000122.1:0-1852 GCA_035547475.1 Solirubrobacterales bacterium | reverse complement strand
GTAGCCGTCGGCGTCGCGGCGGGCGGCGTCGCCGACCAGGTAGCGCCCCGGGCCGAAGCGGGAGAAGTAGGTCTCGACGAAGCGCTCGTCCTCCCTGTAGAGGGTGCGGAGCATCGAGGGCCAGGGGCGCTCCAGGACCAGGAGGCCCTGTCCCTCCTCCACCGGGCCGCCCGTCTTCTCGTCGACCACCCGGGCCTCGACCCCCGGGAAGGGGGTGGTGGCCGAGCCGGGCTTCGTCGCGGTGATGCCCGGCAGCGGCGTGATCATGATCGCGCCGGTCTCGGTCTGCCACCAGGTGTCGACGATCGGGCAACGGCCGCCGCCGATCACCCGGTGGTACCAGAGCCAGGCCTTGGGGTTGATCGGCTCGCCCACCGAGCCGAGCAGGCGCAGCGAGGAGAGGTCGTAGGAGCCGGGGATCCCGGCGCCCCACTTGATGAAGGTGCGGATCGCGGTCGGGGCGGCGTAGAGGGTGCTGACCCCGTATCTCTGCACGATCTCCCACCAGATGCCCCTGTGGGGGTGGTCGGGCGCCCCCTCCCACATCACCGAGGTGGCGCCGTTGGCCAGGGGGCCGTAGACGATGTAGGAGTGGCCGGTGACCCAGCCGACGTCGGCGGCGCACCACCAGACGTCCTCCCCGGGCCTCAGGTCGAAGACGTATCGGTGGGTGGCGGCGACGCCGGTCAGGTAGCCGCCGGTGGTGTGGAGGATGCCCTTGGGCTTGGCGGTCGAGCCGGAGGTGTAGAGGATGAAGAGGGGGTGCTCGGCCTCCATCGGCTCCGCCGGGCAGACGGGGTCGGCCCTCGCGCAGATCTCGTCATAGAAGACGTCGCGGCCCTCGCTCATCGGGCAGGGGATGCCGGCGGCGCGGACGACGACGATCGTCTCCAGCGAGGCGAGGTCCCCCATCTCGGCGTCTACCTGCTCCTTGATCGGTGCGGTGCGGCCCTTGCGGCGGGCGCCGTCGACGGTGATCAGGACCCTGGCCTCGGCAAATTCCATCCGCTCGCGGACCGACTCGGCCGAGAAGCCGCCGAAGACGACGTTGTGGACGGCGCCGATCCGCGCGCAGGCCAGCATCGCCACCGCGACCTCGGGGATCATCGGCAGGTAGATGCCGACCACGTCGCCCTTGGAGACGCCGAGGTCGCGCAGGGCGTTGGCGAGGCGCTGGGTGGAGGCGAGGAGCTCCGAGTAGGTGACGTCTCGCTCCTCGCCCTCCTCGCCGCGCCAGTGGTAGGCGACCCGGTCGCCCCTGCCGGCGGCGACGTGGCGGTCGAGGCACTGGGCGGAGGCGTTGATGCGGCCGTCGGCGAACCACTCATAGAAGGGGGGGTTCGAGTCGTCGTGGCCCTCGGTGGGCTCGACGTCCCAGTCGAGGAGCTCCTTGGAGCGGGCCAGCCACCAGGCCCCGGGGTCGGCGGCGGCCTCCTCGTAGATCCCCGGGTCGGTCCAGAGGGCCCGTTCGCGGAAGGGCCCGGGGGGCGGGAAGGACTCGATCCCGAGCATGCGGTCGAGTTCCTGCTCCAGGTTGCCGTCGGAGGCCATCACAGCATCACCCTTCCGCCGCTGATGTCGATCGTCACGCCGGTCAGCCACCCGGCGGCGTCCGAGAGCAGGAAGCAGGTCGCGTTGGCGGTGTCCTCGGGGGCGCCGAACTTCCCCAGCGGCGAGAGCGCCGCGGTGTAGGCGATTTCCTCCTCGTCCATCAGCTTCTCGATCCGCTCCGACATCGTCGTCCCGGGGGCGACGCTGTTGGCGCGGATCCCGAACTCCCCGAGCTCCAGCGCCATGTGCCTGGTGAACATCAGGATCCCCGCCTTCGAGGCCGCGTAGGCCGCCTGGGTCT
>DASZUW010000121.1:0-5413 GCA_035547475.1 Solirubrobacterales bacterium | reverse complement strand
CGGTCGCCGCCTACGAACGGGCGATCCGCGCCGCCGGGCACTCCAGCTTCGGCCACGACTTCACCCGCTTCGCCGCCGACGTCGCCGAGTGGCGCACCGGGATCGGCTTCCGCGAGAGCTACCTCTACCCGGACGTGCCGCGGCGCGGCACGCTGGCGCTCGGCGCGCCGCCGGTGACGCGCCACCTGAACCACACCACGTTCACCCTGCTCGGGGTCCACGCACCGCGCGGGCGCGCGGTCGAAGTGCGGGTGAGCGCGCCCGCCGGCGTGGCGGCGGGACTGGCGCTGGTCGGGCGCCTCGGCTCCGAACGCCGCGGGCGCACCGTCAAAGCCATCGACTACTCGCGGACCGGCGGCGCGCTCACCGCCCACCTCGCCGACCCCGGCCGCTTCCAACGCGTCACCGCGGTCGTCGTCAACGCCGACGCGAGCGCCGCCGGCTACAGCGCCCGCCGCCTCGACTGGCGCTACCTGACCGACGAAACGCCGTTCCGGGTCAGCGGGCGGATCGTCCGCTAGGCGCCGCGGCGGCGCCGTTGTCCGAGGGGAGCGCGTGGACGGGGCGCGACGCCGCCGCCGTGGGCGCGGTGGCGATCGTCTCCTCCGTCGCCGCCTCGAGGTCGAGCGCGAAGCTGTCGAGGTCGGCCATCGCGTCGTAGTCGCCGATCAGGCCGAAGTTGACCTGCCCGTCGTAGGAGACGATCCCGATGCAGAGCGCCTGTTTGCGCGCCAACGGCACCATCGGGAAGATCGACTCCATCTGGCGTCCCAGGACGTAGAGCGGGAACTGCGGGCCGGGCACGTTGGTGACGACGAGGTTGAAGAAGCGCTGCGCGGGCTGCAGGCGGGCGGCCTGGGAGACGATCGTGGTCGGCGCGAAGTCGGTGAGGCGGGTGAGGATTTCGGCGCCGACCGCCTGGCCCGAGGCCTTCAGGTCGCCCATCTCGGCGGTGACGACGTGGAGGCGCTCGACCGGGTCCTCGCACCAGACCGGCAGCGGCGCCATCATCGCCGTGATCCGGTTGCCGAGCGCGCCGTGCTCCTCGGCCTCGCGGATCGACACCGGGACCATCGCGCGCAGGGTCATCCCGTGGGTGTCGTGGCCGCGGGCGCGCAGGTAACGGCCGATCGCGCCCGCGACGACCGCGAGGATCACGTCGTTGACGGTGCCGCCGTGGGCGTCCTTGACGCGCTTGAGGTCGGCGAGCCGTGCCTGCGTCATCTGGAAGCGACGGTGCGGGCCGATCTCGACGTTGAAGGGGGTGGAGGGGGCGCGCACGCTCGCCACCGCCATCTTCGAGGCGGCCAGCGCGCCGCGCGCCACCTGGCGCGGGCCGCGCAGGGCGTGGCGGACGCCGCGGACGATCTCGCCCGGGCTGGTCAGCCGCTCCTTCAGCGCCTCGGCGAGGAGCTGGGCATCGGTCGGCTCGGGGCGCGCGAGCCACGGCGGCGGCGTCATCGGCGGCCCCTGCGGCTCGCGGTCGAGGTCGTAGAGGACGGTGGTGATGTCGACGCCGGAGACCCCGTCGACGAGCGCGTGGTGGCTCTTGCCGATCACCGCGAAGCGGCCGTCGGCCATGCCCTCGACCAGCCAGAGCTCCCAGAGGGGCTTGGAGCGATCGAGCTGCTGGGAGAAGATCCGCGCCGCCAGGTTGCGCAGCTGCTCGTCGGAGCCGGGCGCGGGGAGGGCGGTCTGGCGGACGTAGTAGTCGAGGTTCAGGTGCGGGTCATCGACCCAGACCGGGCGCCCCTGGCCGAACGGCACCTGGCGCAGCTTCTGGCGGAAGCGCGGCACCAGGTGCAGGCGGGCGGCGATGTGGTCGCGGAACTCCTCGTGCGTGGGCGCGGGGCCCGCGAAGATGATCGTCGAGGCGACGTGCATGTGGGCGCCGTCGCGCTCCATGTGGAGGAACGAGGAATCGAGCCCCGACAGGCGGTCTTTGTTCGCCACGCGGTCATCTTCGCACACGGCGTTCAGGCCGTGTGAAGGCATTTCTTTGGCTTTGCAGCGCGATTTTGCGCGTCTGTGCACCGTTTCGTGCGGGTCGAGGTGTGTGTGCGGTCGCTCACACGGGCGCAGCCGCTTCCCCCGTAGCGTGTTCCCCTCCCAAAGGAAAGAACCCATCTGCCGAATCCCCTCGCCGCAGCGCGACGGGGAGCGGGGGACCCAATCGCGCCGCGCGTTCGACTACAAGCGCGGCGCCGGGGCGAATCGGGCGGCACGCCGCCCGTAACGGACGCGGCCGGAGCGCCGGGGTCCGCGAGCCCGTCAGCTAACCCCGTAGGCAGGCAGAAAGCGAGTGATTACACGATGCGATTCACCCTGCCCGTGATCGGCGCCGCCTTGACGCTGTCGCTCGGCACGTCGCCGGCGATGGCCCAGCGACACCACGACGACGGGGCGCACCCGCGGCACCACCAGGTCCACAAGCGGGTCAAGTCCCACGTCGCCCTGCACGTCTCCAAGCACTCCGTGCTGACCGGCGAGGAGGTGACCGTGCGCGGCAAGGTCCGCCC
Organism: Solirubrobacterales bacterium; assembly: GCA_035547475.1. Classification (GTDB taxonomy): domain Bacteria; phylum Actinomycetota; class Thermoleophilia; order Solirubrobacterales; family 70-9; genus VAYN01. Next base: position 2,894 of record DASZUW010000121.1, on the reverse strand, counting down.
GCGCGGCGGCCACCGGGTCAAGGTCGTCTTCGGCGGCCCCGAGGGCCGGGTCCTCGAGCTCCACACCAGGGCCGACGGGACCTTCCGGGCCAGGTGGGATGTGGCGGGGCTCGGCAACTACGCGATCGAGGCCTTCGGCGTCCACGACGCGCGGGTGCGCGCCGCCCACAGCAAGGTCCGCCACCTGACCTCCTACCGCCTGGCGGGCGCCTCCTACTACGGCCCGGGCCTCTACGGCAACGGCGTCGCCTGCGGCGGCACCCTGGAGCCGGGGACGCTCGGCGTCGCCAACAAGACGCTGCCCTGCGGCACGATGGTGAAGCTGCGCTACCACGGCCGCTCGGTCACCGTGCCGGTGATCGACCGCGGCCCCTACGTCGCCGGTCGCGATTACGACCTGACCACGGCGACCAAGCAGCGCCTCGGCTTCCCGGGCGTCGGCTACGTGCAGGCGAACCACTAGGGAGGGCCCCAGGCGCGGCGGCGTCAGCCGGGGAGGGCGAGGCGGAGCTGCGGCTCGTCCTCCGCGGCGGCGGCGTCGGCCTCCTCGCCGAACGACGCGAGCCGGACGCCGAGCAGCCGCACCGGGCGCGGCGGGTCGTAGGCCCGCAGCAGGTCGAGCGCGACCGGCCAGACGACCTCCGGGTCGTTGGTCGGGGTCTCCACCGACTGGGAGCGCGTCACGTTGGTCCAGTCGTCGAGGCGCACCTTGATCCCGATCGAGCGCCCCTCGAGGTCCTTCTTGCGCAGGCGGCGGCAGAGCTCCTCGGTCTGCTCGTGGAGCGTGCGCTCGAGCGCCGCGAGGTCGGCCACGTCGACGTCGAAGGTCGTCTCCACGGATTGCGATTTGGTCTCGCGGCTGACGCTGATCGGCGTGTCGTCGCGGAGGTTGCCGTGGGCGTGCAGCCAGGCGCCGGAGCGCGGGCCGAAGCGCGCTTCGAGGTCGCGCCGGTCCCAGGCCCCGAGCTGCGCCAACGTCGTGATCCCGAGCTTCTCCAGCCGCTCGACGGTCTTCGGGCCGATCCCGGGGACGACCCCCGGCGGGCCGCCGCCGAAGCGCGCCACGGCGTCCTCGCGGGAGACGACGACGAGCCCGTTCGGCTTGCCCAGCTCACTCGTCATCTTGGCGAGCAGCCGCGACTCGGAGATCCCGACCGAGCACGTCAGGCCGGTCAGCTCGCGGATCTCCGCCTTGATCCGGCGCATCGTCGCCTTCGGCGAGAAGATCCCGGTCAGGTCCAGGTAGGCCTCGTCGAGCCCGACGACCTCGACCACCTCGACGTTGGAGCGCAGCACCTCCATCACCACCGCCGAGGCCTCGCGGTAGGCGGGGAAGTCGGGCGGGATGTAGACCGCGTCAGGCAGCCGCCGTCGCGCCACCGCCGCCGGCATCGCCGAGTGGATCCCGGCCAGCTTGCGCGCCTCGTAGCTCGCCGTCGTCACCACCGCGCGCGGCCCCGAGCCGCAGACGACCACCGGTTTCCCTTTCAGCTCGGGGTGCCGGCGCAACTCGACCGACGCGTAGAACGCATCCATGTCGAGGTGCGCGATCGTGCGCTGCCAACCTGCGATCGACACGTGTGGAAGTTAGCGCGACGGGCGGCGGAGCGAACGCACGTTCGCCCGCCGCCGGGACCGGTAGAACTCGCCGTCGGATGCGAGTCGGGATGGACAGCTTGGGCGATCCGCGCCTGGCGGCGTTCGTCGCCGAGGCGCGCGAATTCAATTCCGCGGCGGCGGCCGGGGGTCCGTTCCGGGACGTCGATCCGCGGACGCCGGAGGGGCTGCGGGCGCACCGCACCGGGCTCTCGGAGCGTCCCGCGGCCGACGGGCCGCCGGCCGAGGAGGCGGTCGCCGAGGCGGGTGGTCGGGCGGTCCCTGTGCGGATCACGCGCCCGCGGAGCGGCTCCCCGCGCGGCGTCTTCCTCGAGATCCACGGCGGCGGCTTCTACATGGGTTGGGCGGCGCGCAGCGACTTCCGCAACCGCCAGATCGCCGACGCCGTCGGGCTCGCGGTGGTGAGCGTCGACTATCGCCTCGCCCCCGAGGACCCGTGGCCGGCGGCGCCCGACGACTGCCAGACGGCGGCGCTCTGGCTCCTCGAGGGCGCCGAGGCCCGCTTCGGCACCTCGCGCCTGGCGATCGGCGGCGGCTCGGCGGGCGCCAACCTGGCGATGACCACGCTGCTCCGCCTCCGCGACAAGGGCCTGGCGGAGCCCTTCGTCTCCTCCGTCCTCAAATACGGCGCCTTCGACCTCAGCTGCCGGACCCCCGCCGCCCGCCGCTTCGCCGACGATTACCACCTCGAGGCCTACGTCGGCGAGGTCGAGGACCGCACGGACCCCGACATCTCCCCGCTCTTCGCCGACCTCCACGACCTCCCCCCGGCCCTGGTCGTCGTCGGCACCGAGGATCCCATGCTGGAGGACAGCCTGCTGATGGCGATGCGGCTCTCGGCCGCCGGCGGCGACGTCGACCTCCGCGTCTACCCCGAGGCCGGCCACGGCTTCCTCGGCTCCCCGATCGCGATGGCCGAGGCGGCCTGGGATGACATCGAGGCGTGGCTGGCCGAGCGCATCGCGGGGTAGGGGCGCGGGCCGTCGACACCACTTCGGGGCGCGGGCGTGGCGTCCTGGGCGCCTCATGGGGGTCCTGGCAGGCTGTGACCCCCACGCGGCGCCCAGGACGTGAGGCTTCCGTGAAACAGGGGCCGCGGGTTCCTGACGAACTCCACGGTCCCGTCACAGCCTCATGTGGACCCGATGTCGATGGGCCGAAAAGTCCTCCATATCAGGACTTTTCGGCCCATCGACGCGCGGACCGCATGAGGCGGTGACGGGACCCCGCGCTTCGTCACGGACCCGCGCCCCCTGTTTCACGACAGCCCCACCGTC
>DASZUW010000120.1:0-19950 GCA_035547475.1 Solirubrobacterales bacterium | reverse complement strand
GATGCTTTCGGCCACCACTTTGAAGCCGACGCCGCCGCTCCAGGCGCCCTGGGCCGACAGCGAGCCGTAGTCGAGGCTCGGGTCCACTTCGGCGAATTCCAACGCTTCGCGGTATTCCTGCCAGGGCGGCGTCTTGTAGTTCGCGTAGACACCGGCGATGATGCTGCCGTCGCCGGCTTCTTCGAAGCCTTCCAGGGCCTGTTCGTTCAGGTTCCCCTGGGCGCCGTACATGACCGCGCTGGTCCCGGACTGGGCCCAGGGGCCCATCCACGCTTTGTAGAGCGATTCCCCGAAGATGGTCGCCACACATTCCGGGTCACCGGACAACGCTTCGGCCACCACGGCGCTCTCGTCCTTCGCCGCCGCCGGGATCGTCACGAACTTGTTGATCTTCTTGCCGTAGACCTTGGCAGCGTTTTCCATCACCGGTTCGAAGACTGCTTCGGCCCCTTCGACGATCACCGCGTTCATCGTTTCGCAGCCTTCTTCGAAGGCTTTGGCCACCGCGGCCGCGCCGTACGCGGGCTGACTTCCCAGCGGGAACGAGATCGGGCTTTCGAGTTCGGCCGCCGACTCGGCGCAGCAACCGCCGAACAGGGCGACATGGGCCTTTTCCAGGATCGGCACGATGCTTTCGCCGAAGAAGGTGAAGGAGCCGACCACGGCGACGTCGTTTTCCTGCACCGCCTGCCGGGCGCAGGCGGCCGCCTGGGTCGGTTCGCCGCGTTCGTCGCAGATCGTGATCTTGATCGGCCGTCCGCCGATGCCACCGTGGGCGTTCGTCCATTTTTCGAACGCGACGGCCGCCGCTTCGCCGTCCTGATAGGTCGGCGTCGCCTGCGACTGCAGCGGGGTGATGAACATCGTCTTGATCGGTTCGCCGGTAGCTGCTTCTTCCCCGGCGGCCGCCTTCGTCGCTTCGCCGCCGCTCGCCGGTTCTTCGCCGGCAGTGGTGCTTTCGGTGGAGCTCGAGCTGCTGCTCCCTCCTCCGCACGCTGACAGCGCCAGGGCGGCAAAGATCGCCATGGCGACGATCAACACAGGAATGGCGGTTCGCCGCTCGACGACCGAGCGGTTGGGCAATCGCATCGATTCTCCTCCTTGGTCCCTTGGGGATACGCAACCCGTCGGCGACAATCCCACTTGCCTACCAGACGTTTGTTGGTGTCGGTTTCGTCGCGAGTCTACCATCCGGTTGGTAGACAAACAAGTGAGGCCGCGCAAGAGCGGCCTTTCGGCACTCAGATCGAGGCGGAGGCGTTGGCGACGGCGACGACCTGCTCGCCCCGCCGCATCCAGAGATCGACCCGCAGGCGGTCGTCCGTCGCCTCCTCCCGCACCGCGCCGGCGAGCTCGACCGTGTCGCCCGCGGTGACCGGGGCGAGGAACTTGACCCGCAGCCGGCCACCCTCGTACCAGGAGCGGCCGAAGAAGCCCGACAGCGCCTCGGCCATGTGGCAGGCGAGCTGCTGGCCCTGGACGAGCGGCGCGGGCAGGCCGGCCCGGGCGGCGATCTCGAAGTCGGTGTGGACGCTGCGTCGGGCCGCCGGATGTTCGAGGGTCGAGTAGACCAGCAGCTGCGGGAAGGTGATCGTCTTGCGGAGCGGCGGAATCGCGGTGCCTGCCGCCAGGTCGGCCTTGGCGCGGCTCGCCACCGGCCCACCCTCGGCCATCTCGATCCGGTCCATCGGCGGCTCCCGCCGGTCGCTGTCCGGCCGCGGGCCGTCCATGCGGAAGAACTCGACCGCGCGGTGGCGGAGGACGACCTGCCCGTCCGCCCGCCGCGCGTCGCCCTCGAGCACCACCGCGCCACGCCCGGCGGTCACGTACTTGTCGACGAAGCGCCCCGTCAGAGTCACCTCCTCGCCGACCGGCAGCGACGCCAGGAACTCCAGCGTCTCCTCGACGTGAGCCTCTTCGAGCCACTCCGAGCCGGCCTCGGAGGCCGCGTGGACGTCGATCCGGAACCGTTCGAAGTAGATCTGCATCAGCTCGTTGGCGAGCAGCGAGGCGTGGGCCACCGGCCCGCCGAAGGGCGAGGGGCCGAAGTGCCAGGGGTGGTAGTCGTCCTGGGCGAAGGCGAAGGCCTTCACCCGCGCCTCGTCGACGAGCAGCCGCCGCGGGCCGAACTCCTCGCCGACCCGGACCAGCTCGAAGGCGTGCTCGCGCAGCCCCTCGGCGGTCAACGGGCGCCGGTGCCGACCTCGGCTTCGAGCAATTTGCGGACCTCCGAGCGCCGCACCTTGAGACTCGCCGTGCGCGGAAGGCTCTCGAGGAACCGCACCGAGGTCGGCTTCTTGTAGGTGGCGAGGCCGAGGCGGCAGTACTCGATCACCGCGTCGGCCTCGAGGGTGACGCCCGGCTCCAAGATCACCGCGGCGACCACGCTCTGGCCCCAGCGCTCGTGCGGGAGCCCGACCACGGCGACGTCGGCGACACCGTCCATCGTGCGGATGAGATCCTCGACCTCGGTCGGGTAGACGTTCATGCCGCCGGAGACGATCAGGTCGGTGCGCCGCTCGGCGATGTAGACGTAGCCCGCCGGATCGATCGAGGCGAGGTCGCCGGTCCGGTACCAGCCGTCGACCAGGGCCTTCGCCGTCGCCTCGGGCAGGTGCCAGTAGCCGTCCATCAGCGCGGGGCTGGAGATCGCCAGTTCGGCGATCGTCTCACCGTCGTGTGGGGCGGGCTCGCCGGTCTCGGGGTCGAGCAATTTCACCGCCGATTCGGCGACCGCACGGCCGGCCGAGGAGAACAGGTCTTTTGCCTGCGTCTCGCCCTCGACGTCCGCGCGCGTGGTCGCCGTGATCAGCCCGCCCGAGTTCTCGGTCATCCCGAGACCCTCGACGAAGCGCCCGCCGACCACCTCGGCCAGCAGTCGCAGCTTCTCCGGCGCCGCCCGCGAGGCCGAGTGGAGCACCGACTCGAGCGAGCTCCAACGGGCGGTGTCCCGGCGCGCGACCTCGCAGAAGTCGGCGATCAGGGGCGAGGGGACGTAGGTGAAGTTCGCCCGCTCGCGCTCGACCGTGTCGATCAGCGACTCGACATCCCAGCGGCCCATGATCACCAGCGTGCCGCCGAGCAGCAGGTGGGTGATGAAGTGGGCCGGGACGGTGGCGACGAACGACATCGAACCGGTCAGCGCCGCCGTGCTGTTGAGCGGCAGGTGATAGGAGATCGCGTTGAGCCGGGCCAAGGCGAGCACGCTGCGGTGGGTCAGCATCGCCCCCTTCGGCTTGCCGGTCGTGCCGCTGGTGTAGCCGATGATGTAGGTGTCGTCGGGATCCGGGCCGGGCGGCGCGACCGGCGCGCCGGCGGCCAGCAGCGCCTCATAGGAGCGGGCATCGACCTCGGCCTCGGCGCCGTCGACCGCGACCAGCTCGACTCCGTCGAGGCAGTCCAACTCGGTGACGTCACCGGCGATCGTGCCGTCGAAGAAGAGCGCTCGCACGCCCGCGTCGCTGAGCGGATGGGCGGCCTCGGTCGTCCGCACGCGGGCGTTCACCGGGACCATGATCAGGCCCGCCTTCGCCAGCGCCAGATAGAGCTCCACGTACTCGATCGAGTCGCCGAGCCAAGCGCCGACCCGGTCGCCACGCGCCAAGCCGAGCCCGAGCAGCGCGTTGGCCAGGCGGTCCGTGCGCTCGTCGAGCAGTGCGTAGGAGACCTCCCGGCCGGCGCGCATCTTGACCGCGATCCGGTCGGGCGAGCGTCGGGCACCGAGGCGGACGAGGTCGCCGACCACGAGCCGGTTGCGCGCGTCGTTCACGGCGCCACGCTCCTGCCGCCGCAGACGTAGATGACCTGGCCGGTGACGTAGGCGGCGTCGTCGGAGGCGAGGAAGGCGACGGCTCCGGCGACATCGTCGGGGCTGCCGATCCGCCCCGCCGGGATCTTCTCCACCAGTTTCGCCAGCACCTCCGGCGGCATCGCCTGCGTCATCGGCGTGTCGACGAGGCTCGGGGCGACGGCGTTGACCCGGACCCGCGGCGCCCAACGCTGGGCGAGCGCGCGACCGAAGCCGACCAGGCCCGCCTTCGAGGCGGAGTAGTTGGCCTGGCCGAAGTTGCCGAGCGAGGCGCGCGAGCTCATGTTGACCACCGCGGCTCCTTCCGTGAACTTGTCTTCGAGGGCGAGGGTAAGGCGGATCGCGGCGAGGAGGTTGATCTCGATCACCGCGGCGAACGCCGCCTCCTCCATCTTCGTCGCTCGCGCGTCACGGGTGATGCCCGCGTTGTTGACGAGTACGGCGACCTCGTCACCCGCGGCGGCGACCACCGCCCCCACCCCGTCCTCGCTGGTCAGGTCGGCGATCACGAACGCCGCCCCCTGGGCCCGGGCCACCTCCTCGACCCGCGGATCGAGATCGACCAGCAGCAGGTCGTGGCCGGCGGCGGCAAGGCGCTCGCCGATCCGTCCGCCGAGGCCGCCGGCGGCACCGGTCACGATCGCCGTCCCGGCGCTCACGCGACCACTTTCCCGAGGTTCGCGCCGCCGGTCTGTAGCAGCTGACCGCTGAACGGAGGATCGGCGAGCAGCGCGACAGTCTCCTCGACCGCGCCATCGTCGTCACCGCCGCCGGCGACCACGTTGACGCGCCAACCGGGTTTGGCCCCCTCGATCGCGAGCGTCCGCACCATGCCGAGAACGCCGGTGGCGAGCGCGGCGTCGAGCGGGCTGCCCTGTCCCTCGAGGTCGGCCGCCCGCAGCACGACGGTCACCGGTCGGCCGGCGTCGAGCGCCGCCCGCACCTCGACGAAGGCCGCGGTCAGGGCGCTGCCGAGCGCCTCCAGGTCGTCGCCCGGCAGCGTCGGTCGGTACACCAGCTGATCGCCCATCAGGAATCGATCCTTTCGACCGCCACCGCGATCCCCTGGCCGACGCCAATGCACATCGTGGCCAGCCCCAGCTTCTTGCCGCGCGCCTCCAGGGTGCGCACCACCTCGCCGACGAGACGGGCGCCGGAGCAGCCGATGGGGTGGCCGAGGGCGATCGCGCCGCCGTCCGGGTTGACCCGATCGTCTTCGGGGTCGACGCCCCACTCCTTGCAGACGGCGACGGCCTGCGAGGCGAAAGCCTCGTTCAGCTCGATCGTGTCGAAATCCTCGATCGAGAGCCCCAGCCTCGCGGTCAGCTTGGCGGTCGCCGGGACGGGGCCGAGGCCCATCAGCCGCGGGGCCAGCCCGGCGCCGGCGGCGCCGAGGATCCGCGCCTTCGGCTTCAGCCCCCGCGAGCGAGCGTGGTCGGCGGAGACGATCGTCAGCGCCGCGGCGCCGTCGGAGAGCGGGCTCGAGTTACCCGCGGTGACGCTGCCGTCGGCGGCGAACACCGGGCGCAGCGAACCGAGCCGCTCCAGCGAGGTGTCGTCGCGCGGCCCCTCGTCGCGGGTCAGCGCGCCGTCGCCGGTCTCGACCGGGATGATCCAGCGGGCGGACTCGGGATCGCCGCCGGCCCGCACCGCGTTGCGGTGGCTGCGAAGGGCGAAGCGGTCCTGCTCCTCGCGGCTGATGCCGCACTCGCGGGCGACGTTCTCGGCCGTCTCGCCGAGGCTGTCGGTGTGCCCCATCCGCTCCAGCCGGGGGTTGACGAGGCGCCAGCCGAGCGCCGTGTCCTCCATGGTCATCGGCCCGCGCGCGTAGCCGCGCGGAGCCTTGGCGACCACGTGCGGGGCGCGGGTCATCGACTCGACCCCGCCTGCCAGGTAGGCCTCGCCTTCATCTGCCCGGATCGCCCGCGCCGCCATCGCGACCGCCTCCATCCCGCTGCCGCAGAGCCGGTTCACAGTCGCCCCCGGAACCTCCTCGGGAAAGCCCGCCAGCAGCGATGACATGCGGGCGACGTTGCGATTTTCCTCGCCCGCGCCGTTGCCATTGCCGAGGTAGACGTCGTCGAGATCGGCCGGGTCGACGCCGGAGCGCTCGACCGTCGCGGCGAGCACGAGCGCCGCCAGGTCGTCCGGGCGCACCTTCGCCAAGGCGCCGCCGAAGCGCCCCATCGGCGTCCGCACCGCGTCGATCACCACCGGCTCGCTCACCCGTCCTCCTTGCGGGCGACCAGCGAGACCAGCTCGCCGGTCTGCACCGTCTCGCCGTCCTGGTTGACGACGTCGACCCGCTGGACGACGACGCCCTGGTCGGACCGTTTCGTCTCCCGCGCCTCGATCACGGTGGTGACGGTGAGGATGGTGTCGCCGAAAAAGACGGGTTTGACGAACTTCCAGGAGCGATATTCGAGCAGCGCCCGCATGCTGCCGCGGAAGATCGGCATCTGCTGCCGCAGTCCGGTGGCCACCGCGAGAACCAGCGTGCCGTGGGCGATCCGTCCGCCGTAGGTCAGTTCCTCGGCGAACACCTGGTCGACGTGGAGCGGGTTGTAGTCGCCGGAGACGCCGGCGAAGGCGACCACGTCGGCCTCGGTGATCGTGCGCCGCGGCGAGACCCAGCTGGCGCCGACGGGCATGTCCTCGAAGTAGAGGCGGCCGATCGCGTCGGGAACCGGCACCGGGGGCGCGTGCTCAGACATCCATCCCCGCCGCGATCCGCTCCCGATGGGCCAGCGGCGTACCGAGGATCGGCACCCCGACCAACGCCCGCTTGTAGTAGAGCCCGATGTCGTGCTCCTCGGTGAAGCCGATGCCGCCGTGCAGCTGCACCGCTTCGGCGGTGGTCAAGGCGTAGCCGTCGGAGGCACTGCTCTTCGCCGCCGCCGCCGCCATCGGCACGTGGTCGTGGTCGCCCGACTCGGTCGCGTCGGCCGCGTTGTAGACCGCCTCGCGGGCGGCGTCGATCATCACGTGGAGGTCGGCGAGCCGATGCTTGAGAGCCTGGAAGCGGCCGATCGGCCCACCGAACTGCTCGCGCTCGGTCATGTAGGCCACGGTCATCTCGATCGCCTGGCGAGCCCCGCCGACGGCCTCCGCGGCGATCGCCACGGCGCCGCGGTCGAGCGTCTCGGCCAGCCCCTCCTCGGTGCGCTCGCCGCGATCGAGGCGAGTCGCCGCGGCGCCGGCGAAACGGACCGTCGCGGTGCGGCGGGTCTGGTCGATCGTCGGGGCCGCCTCGCGCTCGACGCCGGCGTCGGCCGGGTCGACGGCGAAGAGGCCGACCGTGCCGCCTTCGATCCGGGCCGCGACGATCAACCGCTGGGCGGTGAGGCCGTCGAGGACCAGGCCGCCGTCGCCGCTCAGCGACCAGCCGTCGCCGGCCTCGGTGGCGACCACCTGGCCGACCGGGTCGCCGCTCCCGAGCAGGTCCCCGCCGGCGATCAGGGTCGCCCGCACCGAGCCGTCCGCGACGGCGGCCAGCTCCGCCTCGGCCAGCTCCTCGTCGGCGGCGAGGAGCAGGGCGTCGGCGGCGAGCACCGCCGAGGAGAGGAAGGGCCCGGCGTAGAGGACGCGGCCCATCTCCTCGAGCAGAAGGCAGCGCTCGATCGTCGTGAAGCCGGCCCCGCCCCGGTCCTCGGGGATCGCGATCGCGGTCCAGCCGAGCTCGGCGATCTCCTGCCAGACGTCCTGCTCGAAGCCGTCTTCGGTGGCCATCAATTCCCGCACCTTGTCCGAGGGAAAGCGAGATTGGAGGAAGCCGCGGGCGACGCCACGGATCTCCTCCTGTTCGGCACTCAGCTTCACGGTCGTCGTCATGTCTTCACCTCGGAGTCGGCGCCGAGCACGTCGGCGATCTGTTCGCAGTTGGAGATCAGCTCGGCGCTCGAGACGTCGGCGCCCGCGGTCTGGAAGACCAGCTCGGTCACCCCCGCCTCGCGCAGCTCCGCTTCCAGCGCCCTGGCCTTGCGGCGGGCGACCTCGGGGGTCCCGGCGATCGTCAGCTCGTCGACGACGGCGTCCGGGATCAAGCCGGAGAGCTCGCCCCAGGCGGCCTTCCGGCCGGAGGCGTCGAAGCCATCTCGGATCGCGTCCGCCACCGGCTCCCAGTCGGTGCCCGCGGTGACGGTCTTGTAGCTGGGGGTCGAGAGGTAGAAAGCCAGTTGGCGGCGGGCCATCTCGCGGGCCCGCTCCTCGTCCTCGTCGATCGCGGTGATGCACCAGGCGGCGATCTCGAAGCCGCCCTCGCGTTCCCGCAGGCCGAGCCCTTCGCGCAGCGCCGGCAGCACCCGCTCCCGTAGATGCACCCGGCTGAGGGCCAGGGCGTGCAGGAGGGCGCCGTCGCAGCTGCGGGCGACGGCGCGGGTCATCGCCGGGTTCAGCGCCGCGGCGTAGATCGGCGGCGTGGTCGCGAGCCTCCGATCGCGCTCCCAGGCCTCGCGCAGGGCATCGGCGTAGGCGGCGATCCGCGGCGCCGGCGGTTCGAACTCGGCGCCGTACCAGCGCCGCACGCCGCGGGTGCCGGAGCTGATCCCGAGGCCGAAGCGACCGTCCGAGAGCCGCTGCACGTCGCCTGCCAGCGCCGCCATCGCGAGCGGCGCCCGCGAGAAGGCGTAGGCGATCCCGCTGGCGACCCCGATACGCTCCGTCGCCAGCGCGAGATAGAGGGCGCGGGCGATGGCGTCGCGACCGACGTACTCGGTCGTCCACACCCGGTCGAGCCCGGCCTCCTCGGCCCGGCGGGCGAGGCCCGCCAGGGGCTCCAGCTCATCCGTCGCGCAGACGACGCGGCGCCGGAGCGGCCCGATCTGGACGGGGATCCCGGTCATCGGGGCAGGCCAAGGATCCGCTCGGCGATGATGTTCCGCTGGATCTCGCTGGTGCCGGAGTGGATCGTTCCGGCGCGGGTGGCGAGCAGCTCGTGCGCGGGCTCGGTGTGCGCCAGCAGGCCGCCGGCGCCGTGCACCTGGGAGGCGAGTTCGCCGATCTCCCGCTCGAGCTCGCCCCAGAAGAGGTTCACGATCGAGCCTTCCATGCCGATCTTTTCGCCCGCCTCCTGGCGGACCGCGACCCGCAGGTTGAAGCGGCGCAGCTCCTGACAGCGGACCCAGAGGTCGGCGAGGCGGAGGCGGGCCTGCTCGGCCGCGGCCGCGGTGAGGCGACCGGACGCGGTCTCGTCGCGCAGGGTGGCGGCGATGTCGTGAAGGCGGACCAGCATCCGCGAGTGGTCGGTGAAGCCCTGGTCGCCGCGCTCGAACTGGAAGAGGATCATCGCCGTCGTCCAACCGTCGTCGATGCCGCCGACGGCGTAGGCGGCCGGGGCGCGCGCACCGTCGAAGAAGACCTCGGAGAACTCGGGGTCGCCGCTGATCTGTTCGATCGGGCGGACGGTGACGCCGGGCTGGTCGATCGGGCAGATCAGCAGGGTGAGGCCACGGTGGCGCTCCGAGTTCGGATCGGTGCGGCAGAGGACGAAGCAGAAGTCCGCGTACTGGGCCCAGGTGGTCCAGATCTTCTGCCCGTCGATCACCCACTCGTCGCCCTCCAGCCGTGCCCGGGTGCGGATCGCGGCGAGGTCGGAGCCGGCATTGGGCTCGGAGAAGCCCTGGCAGAAGATCTCCTCGGCGGACAGCATCACCGGCAGGAAGCGGGATTTCAGCTCCTCGGAGCCGACCTCGATCAGCGTCGGCCCGAGCAGCGCGATCCCCGGGGTGTTGGCGATGTACGGCGCCCGCGCCAGGGCCAGCTCCTCGTAGTACATGAACTGATGCAACGGGCCGGCGCCGCGCCCGCCGTACTCCTCGGCCCAGGCCGGGCCGGCCCAACCGCCCTCGAACAGGGTCCGCTGCCAGGCGCGCCGCTTGGCGAACTTCTCGTCCTGGTCGAGCGGCTCCGGCTCGGCCGGGCTGTTGTCGGCCAGCCACGCGCGGAATTCGCGGCGGAAGGGGTGGTCGTCCGGTGCCAGGGACACCTCGGGACCGAGGATGCTGCTGGGCAGGGTCTTGATCGTGGTGCTCATCTGATCGCCATCGCATTCGCCGGCGAGCCGACGCCGCCGGGCAGGTTGAGGGGCATTGCCGTGAACAGGAAGTCCCAGCGCGAGTCGGCAGCGCAGCGGGAGGCGAGGCGGTCGAGATCGAGCAGCTCGCCGACGACGAAGCCGAGCAAGGGGATGAGGCGCCGGTGGAGCGAGCCGACGTCGGCGTCGCCGGGGGCGACCTCGAGGGTCGGGTTGTCGGCGGCGACCGCGATCGCGCCGCTGTCCCAGAGGAAGCGCGCGACATCGTCGGAGCCGGCCAGGCCGCTGATCGTCGGCGCGGCCGCCTGCGCGTCGCGGCCGGCCTGGTCGAGCGCCCGGTAGGCGCCGATCCAGCCGGTGCGGATCAGCAGAACGTCGCCGGGACGAAGCTCCACCTCCTGGGCGGCGACCACCTGGCGCAGCTCGTCGGCCTCGATCGGCTCCGACCCGAGCGGGTCATAGGCGCGCCCCTCGCGCTCCCGATGGCCGGCGACGTCGAGCAGCAGGCCGCGCCCGACGATCCCGCCGCGCGCCCAGTGGCCGATCCCGAGCCGGTCGTCGTCGGGGCCGAACTCGTCGGTGACGCCGCCGAAGAAGCCGAACTCGCGGGCGCGGACGTGACGCAGCCCGTCCCACTGGGTCGAGCCCTGCGGATAGAAGGAGTCGAGCCGGTCGTCCAGCGTGTTGCGGTCGGTCGCGAACACCTCCTGGGCGATCGGGTCGCGGCCGAAGAGGGGCGGCGAGATCTCGGTCAGCGGCAGGTTGAGTCCGAGGACCTCGCCGTCGCGGACCAGCTCGGTCGCCGCCCGCACGGTGGCGGCGCCACCGCGGTCGAGCGTGCCGAGGTCGCGGTCGAGGACCTCCCAGGCGTGCGGCATGCCGAGCTTCTCGATCACCGGCAGCTCGTCGTAGGCCGGGCTCGCGGGCCTCATCGGCGTCGCGTCCCCGCCCGGTCTCCGTCGCGCTCGCGGTCCCATGCGGCGCCGACGCCTTCGGCGCGCAGGTCGAACTTCTGCACGCGGCCCGTCTCGGTCTTCGGCAGCGAGTCGCGGTACTCGACATAGCGCGGCACCATGAAGTCGGCCATCCGCGCGGCGCACCAGTCGACCAGCTCCTGAGGGTCGAGCTCGGCACCCGCCCGCAGGACGGCGATCACCTTGACGTCCTCCTCGCTGAGCTCGGAGGGGACGCCGAAGACGGCGCACTCGAGCACCGATTCATGATCGAGGATCGACTTCTCGATCATGAACGAGGAGATGTTCTCGCCCCGCCGCCGGATCGTGTCCTTCATCCGGTCGAGGAAGACGTAGTAGCCGTCCTCGCGCTGCTTGCCCACGTCGCCGGTGTGGAACCAGCCGCCCTCCATCGCCTCGGCGGTCTTCTCCTGCTCCTTGAAGTACTCCAGCATCATCGAGTTCGGGATCCGGCCGCGGATCAGGATCTGGCCCGGGGTCCCCGGCTCCACATCGACGTCGCCCTCTTCGACGATGCGTACTTCGTTGTGCTCGAGCGGCAGGCCGATGGCGCCGGGGCGGACGTCGTCGATCGGGTTGGCGATCGCCATCGTCCCCGTCTCGGTCAGCCCATATCCCTCGAAGAGCTTCACCCCGAAGCGGCGCTCGAACGCCTTGTGGATCTCCTGCGGGATCGGCGCCGAGGCGATCAGTCGCAGCGTGTTGTCGGCGTCGCCGGGGCCGGGTTCCACCTTGTGGAGCAGCGTCAGCATCGCCCCCATCAGGTTGGTCACGGTCGACTCGCTCTCCTCGATCCAGCTCCAGAAGCGGCTGACCGAGAACTTGGCGTTGACCGAGAAGCGGGTGCCGAGGGACATCGCCGCCATGAAGCCGGTCTGCTGGGCGTTGCAGTGGAAGAGCGGCAGGCAGGTGTGCAGCCGGTCCTCCGGGGTCAACCGCAGGTGGTGGGCGAAGTAGGCGCCGGTGTTGGTGAAGCTCTGGTGCGGCAGCACGACGCCCTTCGGCATCCCGGTGGTGCCGGAGGTGTAGACGATCGACATCGGCGTGGCGCCCTCGAGACCGGGGGCGGCGGCGGGAGCCGGATCGCTCGCCAGCGCCTCGGCGAAGGGGGTCGCGTCGAGGGCGCCGTCGCCGAGGGCGAGGCGCCAGCGCAGGTCGGGGAAGGAGCCGGCGGCGTCGACGACGGCGATCAGGTCGGCGTCGGCGATCAGTCCCACCGATTCCGAGTGGGTGAGCGTGTAGGCGAGCGCTTCGCCCATCATCGCGGTGTTGATCGGGACCGAGACGGCGCCCGCCCGCGCCACGCCGAGCCAGGCGGGGAAGAACTCGAGCGAGTTGCGCATCAGGATCGCCACCCGGTCGCCCTTTTCCACGCCGCGCTCCCCGAGCCAGCCCTGCACCCGGGCCGCACGGCGCTCGAGCTCGGCGAACGAGCAGGGCTCGCCCTCGAAGCTGACCGCCGTCTGCTCCGCGAGCCCCTCCGCCCGCGCCGCGATCAGCGCCGGGACGGTGGCGAAATTGCTGTAGGCGTCCATCGTCTCGCTGCCTCCTCCGCCGGACAAGTTATCAAACAAACGGTTGGTCGTCCTCCGCGGAGACGCGATCGGCTCAGGCGGACACCGGAAGCGACCCGCCGGACGTGTCGAGGGCGCTCCAGTCGTCGGCGCCGCGGCCGTAGAAGTACGGCTCGTAGTCGGCCGCCGGGATCGTCCCGACGACGCTCGTCCGCGCCTCCATGTCGACCTCGATCTGGCGGCCGGAGAGGACCTCGACCACCTCGATCTCGTCGAGCGGGTCGTGGCGCGTGCCGCGCAGCCTGACTTTGCCGGTGCCCTCGTGGTTTGCCCGGATGTCGTTCTCGAAGACGGCGCAGGTCACCAGCGCGTCCTCCTGCAGGCCGACCCCGTCCGCGGCCGGGCGGGCCTTGATGTTGAAGTTGTTGGCGCTCACCCGCGCCGGCCCGACGTCCTCCGCCCCCTCCACCTCGAGCTCGACCAACCGCACACCGCGGCGCTCGATGTAGCCGCGATAGCCGGTGGGCGTGGTGAAGATCGAGGCCGTGGCGATCTTCTTGGGCTCGCCGAAGAGGTCCCGTCCGTAGAGCGTCGGCTGATCGTTGTCCATGTACATGCAGAGCGCGTACTCGCCCTCGAGCTCGCCGTAACGGGCGGCGATCGTGACCGCGCCGCCGTTGAAGTCGCCGCAGCAGTTGCTCTGCCAGGTGCCCAGCTGCGCGGTCACCCGCGGCTCGGCGGTGGGTTCGAAGCCGGGCGGCAGGATCTCGGCGACCGTCTCCTCCCGGGTCAGGAAGGTGACGACGATCATCTGCGAATTGACGAAGCGCGGCCTTGCGAGCGCCGCCTGGATCTCCCGGATCTCCGCGGCGGACTTGACGAACCCCATCCCAATCTCCCTCGGTCGGCGTCTCTCAGACCGGGACCGCTTCCTCCAGGGGCTCCTTCACCCCGAGCCTGCCCGGCAGCACCGGGTCCTTGCCCTCCAGCGTCACGTCGACGGCGAGCGAGGTCGCGCAGCCGGGACAGAAGTTCTCCCGCAGCACGACCGCCTCCTCTTCGGTCCGCGGCCGCACCTGCGAGCGCAGGTCCTTGTAGCGCCCGGAGATCTCCGCCTCCTGGGTCACCGCGTGGTCGCGCCAGTTGCCCGACTCGGGGCCGAGGTCGTGGCCGCAGATCCCGCACTTCCAGTCGCCGTCCTCGACCCGCAGCGGGGCCAGGCCCGCGACCGGGTCGGTGACCTCGTTGACCGGTGCGGCGCCGATCCGACCCTCGCGCAGCGCGGCCCGGGCGCGGGTCGTCGCGTCGTCGTCGACCGCGCCGTCCGCACCGAGCACGACGCCGTAGATGTCGCGCGCCACCTCGGCGCTGACGTAGCCGTCGGCGACGTCGGCGGCGACCAGTGCGGGCGCGCGCAGGAGCGGATCGCCGACGCCGCCACCGCCACCGTTGACGACGGTGAAGACGTCGCCGCGGTCGAGGACCAGCTGGCCGACCTTCGAGGGCATCTCGTCTTCACGGCCCGCGAGCGTGTCCGGGTCGGGGAGGATCCCGTTCTCGAGCAGCTCGAGGACGTTGCTGTCGCGGAGGATGCGCCAGCGGCCCGCCGCGCCGGGGAAGCCGCCGGCGCTGCCGCGCGGCGGCACCTGGGCAGTGTTGGTGTAGGCGCCGCCGGTCATCCGGTCGCAGTGTTCGATCGAGAGCGCGCTGTCGACACCGAGGCCGCCGCGGTAGAGACCAGGGCCGCCGGTGTCGCGGGCGACGCGCCGCCAGAGGATCATCCCCGGCTGGGTGGTCTCCTCCATCTCGACATCGGGCATGTCACAGCCCGACATGCACTGGCCGGCGTACACCTCCATGCCATCGCTGGTCGTCTGCGCGGGTCCCCCGCTCGACATCCCGACGGACATCGGAAACGCGACCATCGGCATTCCGCTGCGACGGTCGATCCCGAAGGCGGTGAAGAAGGACATGTTCTGGGCAACCTGGCCCTCGACCCGGGCGCGCAGGCGCGGGTCGTCGCAGAGGCCGCAGGCCTGCGAGAGCACGTCGGCCATGATCTTGTTCACCCGCATGCCGGTCTCCATGTGGGACTGGGAGACCGGCGCCGGGGGACTCGAGTTGACGATCGTCCCGGCCGGGCCAAGGTCGAAGTGGACGGGCCGCCAGATGCCGGCGTTGACCGGGATGTCGTAGGCGATCTGGGCGAGCAGGGTCGACCAGGTCTGGCCGATCATCGCGGGCGCGGCGCCGTTGATGAAGGAGTCGGTCTGCGGGCCACCGCGGAACTGGATCGTCATCTCGTCGCCGTCGATCACCACGCGACAGCGCATCTCGTGCAGTTCCTGCTTGCCGCGACCGTCGAACTCGACCCAGTCCTCGCTCTCGAAGGTGCCGTCGGGGAGCGCCGCAATCGTCCGCCGCATCGCTTCCTCGGAGAGCCGCTTGCTCTCGTCGTTCAGCTGGTTGAAACGCTCCAGCCCGATGTCGTCGAGCATCGCCAGCAGGCGCCGTTGGCCCGCGTTGTTGGCGGCGATCATGCTGCGCATGTCGTTGAGGACCGTGCCGGCCATCCGCACGTTGGTGGCGAAGAACCCTTCCCACTGGCGGTCGATGCGGCCCTCGCGGACGATCCGCGTGCCGGGGAAGGCGAGCGTCTCGGCGAACGAGTCGAAGGCGCCCGGGGCGAAGCCGGAGACCGCCGAGCCGCCGATGTCGAGGACGTGCTCGTTCACGTAGCCCCAGCCGAAGATCTCCCCCTCGTGGAAGAAGGGCATGACGATGCCGATGTCCCCTTGGTGGATCGCCCCGGAGGTATGCGGGTCGTTGCAGATGAAGGCGTCGCCGGGGGCGATCTCCTCGACCGACACGTTGCGCAGCACCGCTTCCACGCCCGGCACCGCGGTGGCGATATGGAAGGTGACGTAGCCGGAGAAGGCGAGTTGGTCCAGCTTCGCGTCGAGGATGCAGGTGCTGAAGTCCTTGGCCTCGGTGACCACCGGCGACCCGGAGGTCCGCATCAGGGTGACCGCCATCTCCGAGGCGATGTTGCGGATCGACTTCTGGTGGACCTCGACGTCGATCAGCTCGAAGCTACTGGTCTTGGTGGGGCTCATCTGTGATTCCTCCGTTCAGACGTCGAGGACGAAGTTGAAGAACCTGTCGCGTTCGGCCTTGGTCCCTTCGGGCACGTAGACCGTGGTGTCGCCGAGATCGAGGATCGCCGGCCCGGTGACGCTGGTGCCCGGGCGCAGGTCGGCGTCGGCGTAGATCGGCACCGAGTCCCGCCGGCGCTCGATCGGCAGGAAGATGTCGCGGTGGTCGACCGGCTGCGGCGGTGCCCCCGCGCCGTCGGCCTCGGCGGTTCGCGATTCCGGCTTGCGGCGGCCGTGGATCGCCTTGATCGAGAGGTTCAGCAGCACCACCGGCGAACCCTCCCAGGCGGTTCCCTCGCCGTAGTTGCGCTCGTAGATGCGGGGGAACTCGGCGGCCAGGGAGGCGGCGTCGTCGGCGTCGAGGTCGCGGTCGGGGAGCGGCACGTTGACCTCGAAGACCTGGCCGAGGAAGCGGAACTCTCCGCTGCGCTCGATCTCCAGGTCCTCGGCGGCGATGCCCTCCTGGGCGGCGTCGGCGATCGCCCCCTCGATCATCTCGGCGGCCACCGCGTTGACCGCCTCGGCCTGGCTCGGGTCGCTCAGCTGCCAGTTGACGGTGCGGTCGTACTGGCGGACGTAGTCGGCGATCAGCACGCCGAAGGCGGAGAAGGCGGAGGAGTTGTCCGGCACGACCACCCGCGGGCAGCCGAGCCGCCGGGCGATCTCGACCCCGAAGAGACCGAGGCCGCCACCGTAGGAGAAGAAGGTGAAGTCGCGGGGATGGTGGCCGCGCTCGACGCTGACCATGCGCAGCGCGTTGGCCATCTCGATCACGGCGAGGTCGTAGATCGCCGCCGCGGCCTCCTCGGCGCCGAGCCCGAGGGGCTCGCCGATCTTGCCCTGCACCGCCGCCACGGCGGCGTCGCGGCTCAACTCGTGCCGGCCTTTGAGGTAGTTGTCGGGATCGATCAGACCGAGGATCACGTTGGCGTCGGTGACCGTCGGCTCCTCGCCGCCGCGCCCGTAGCAGGCCGGGCCCGGCTCGGAGCCGGCGCTACGCGGGCCGACCTGCGGCACCCCGCGGGAATCGAGCCAGGCGATGCTGCCGCCACCCGCCCCGACGGAGACGATGTCGAGGATGTTGACGCCGGTCTTGAAGGGGCCGAAGACGGCCTGCTTGGCGATCGTCGGCTCCAGCTTCGGCAGCACCGCGGTATCGAAGCTGGTCCCGCCCATGTCGCCGACCAGGACGTTCTCGAGGCCGAGCTGTTCGGCCACGTAGCGGGCGCCCATGACGCCGCCCGCCGGGCCGGAGGCCATCAGGCTGATCGGCATCTGGCGCACCGCCTCCGGCCCGACCGAGCCACCGATCCCCTGGAAGAAGGTCAGCGCGCCGTCGAAGCCGGCCTTGCCCAGCTGCCCTTCGAGGCCGTCGACGTAACGGGTGGTGGCGCGGTGGGAGAGGCAGTTGAAGACGGCGGTCATGAAGCGCGGGAACTCGCGAATCACCGGGTTGGCCTCGGAGGAGAGGGTGACGAAGAGGTCCGGCGCCTCCTCCGCGATGATCTCGCGGGTGCGGCGCTCGTGGCTCGGGTCG
The DNA here is from genome assembly GCA_035547475.1 of Solirubrobacterales bacterium. Taxonomy (GTDB): domain Bacteria; phylum Actinomycetota; class Thermoleophilia; order Solirubrobacterales; family 70-9; genus VAYN01. Next base: position 2,931 of record DASZUW010000120.1, on the reverse strand, counting down.
CTGAACGACCAGAGGTAACAGACGGCGACCGCCTCGACCCCGCGGTCGACGAGGCGGCGGACGGCCGCCCGCACGCCGTCCTCGTCGAGCGGCACGGCGGCGGTGCCGGCGCTCGTCACCCGCTCGGTGATCTCCTCGATGCAGTCGCGGTCGACCACGTCGGGGGGCGGGACCTGTAGGTGGTCGTCGAACTCGGCGGTGCGGGCGCCGCCGGCGAGCCGGAAGGTGTCACGGAAGCCGCGGGTGATGAGCACGCCGACCTTCGCCCCGTGCAGCTCGGTGATCGCATTGGTGACGATGGTCGAGCCGTTGACGAACGCGCGGCAACGCGGCAGCACGTCGTCGGTCGTCAGCTCGAGCTCGGCGGCGGCGATCTCCAGCGCGTTGAAGATCCCTTCGCTGTAGTTGCCGTGGGTGGTGAAGGCCTTGCTGCGCACCAACCCGCCCGGCGCCGCCAGGATCAGATCGGTGTGCGTCCCGCCGACGTCGACCCCGAGTGCGAAGTCGCCGACGATTTCGGTGCCTGCTGCAGCCATTCCTGTCCCTTTCCCGTGGTTCCCGGCCCGTCCCAACCGGACGGTAGGTAGGTAGCCTAGCGAGTCGGCGGCGAGGCTGTCAACGAGTCAAGGACGCCACTCGTCCTCGACCGCGTAGATGTCGACGTCCGGTCCCGCCACCGAGGCGTTGAAGCCGTCGTGGCGGATCCTGTCGTAGGCCGGCGAGGCGAAGACCTCGTCGAAATCCTCGGGGCTGTCGAAGCGGACCTCGGCACTGCGATGGGCGCGCGAGGCCTGCCCGGTCGGCCAGTCGAGCGCCCGCATCACCGTGTGACAGCGCAGCCGTGGCAGCGCCCGCACGCCGGGGACGTGGACGTCGAGATAGATCGGGTCGACCTCCCCGGGCAGCTTGCCCGCCGGGACCTGCCAGATCCCGCTGAGGGCGGTGGTGCGCGGCTCCTCCGGGGCCGGCCCGGCGGCGGGCGGGACGAATTCCTCGTCGATCTCGAAGACGTGGATGCGGGGCCCGGCGATCCCGGCGCCGAAGGCTCCCTCCCAGGCCGCGGCCCAGGCCTGCGCCTCGGCGGCGGCGTCGAGCGCCGCGAGGTCGTCGAAGTAGAGCTCCTCGCCCCGCCACCAGAGCGGCGGGCCCCCGCGCGCGTCGCGGAGGAAGCGCAGCTGGTTCAACCGTCGCAGCCCCGGCAGCTCCTTCACCGCGGGCAGGTGCGAGTAGAGACGCAGCCTTTCCGCCCGCTCCAACGGTGCGCCTGCCAGCAGGTTCCAGGTCGCCCGCAGCTTCACCGTCATGCCGATCCCTCCAGGAACTCCTCCTCGAGCCAGCGCGTCGTCACCGGGGCGGAGAGGAACCGAGGATCGGCGATCACCGCCGACAGGAGCGGCACCGTCGTCTTCACGCCCTCGATCCGGAAGCGGTCGAGACCGCGGCGCATCAGTTCGAGCGCGCCGACGCGGTCCCCGGCGGTGGCGATCGCCTTGGCCAGCAGCGAGTCGTAGTAAGGGGGCACGGTGTAACCGGGCCGGCAATGGCTGTCCACCCTGATCGCCGAGGCGGCGGGCGGCGTCCAGTGGGTGAGCGTGCCCGGCGAGGGCAGGAAGTCCGCCTCGGGATCCTCGGCGTTGATCCGGCACTCGACCGCGTGGCCCTCGATCCTGACCTCCTCCTGACCCAGCGAAAGCGGCGCCCCGGCGGCGATCCGCAGCTGCTCGCGGACGATGTCGACCCCGGTCACCATCTCGGTCACCGGATGCTCGACCTGGACCCGCGCGTTGACCTCGAGGAAGACGAAGTCGCCGCGGTCGGTATCGACCAGAAACTCGACCGTGCCGGCGCCGACGTAGTCGAGCGCCCGCGCCAACGCCACCGCGGCGGTACGGATCCGCTCGACCAACCCGGGATCGAGGCCGGCGGCGGGCGCCTCCTCGATCAGCTTCTGGTAGCGGCGCTGGCAGGAGCAGTCGCGCTCGCCCAGGTGGATCACGTTGCCGTGCGTGTCGGCCATCACCTGGACCTCGACGTGGCGGGCCCGCGCGACGTAGCGCTCCAGATAAAGGCGGCCGTCGCCGAAGGCCTGCAGGGCCTCCGAGCGCGAGGTCTGGAACCGGCGCTCGAGGTCGGCGGGCTCGCTGACCACGGCCATCCCGCGGCCGCCGCCGCCGGCCGAAGCCTTCAGCATCAGCGGGTAGCCGGACTCCTCGGCCGCCGCCACCGCCTGCGCGACCGTCTCCAGCCCGTCGGAGCCGGTGCCGGTCGGGATACCCGCCTGGCGGGCGACCTCGCGCGCCGACATCTTGTCGCCGGCGCGGCGCATCTCGGCGGCGGGCGGGCCGACGAAGGCGATCCCCTCCTCGGCGCAGGCCTCGGCCAGCTCCGTCCGCTCGGAGAGGAACCCGTAGCCCGGGTGGATCGCATCGCAGCCGGCCAGCTTCGCCGCCGCCAGCACCCGGTCGACCGAGAGGTAGCTCTCGGTCGCCGGCGCCGGTCCGATCGTGACCACCCGGTCGACGACCTCGGCGGCGAGTGAGTCGACGTCGGCCGCCGAGGCGGCGAGGACGGACTCGAGGCCCTCGTCGAAGCAGGCACGGGCGATGCGGACGGCGATCTCGCCGCGATTGGCGATCAGCACCCGGCGCATGGGCTCAGGCGACCGCGGGGTCGATGCTGAAGAGCGGCGTGCCGAACTCGACGTTGTCGCCGTTCTCGACGTGGATCGCGGCGATCGTCCCGGCGACGTCGGCGACCACGTGTTGCATCAGCTTCATCACCTCGACGATGCACAGGGTCTGCCCCACCTCGACCGCCTGCCCGACGTCGACGAACGGCGTCGCACCAGGTTCCGGTGATCGCCAGAAAACGCCGACGCTGGGGGAAGCGACGACGTGCCCGGGAGGAGAGTCGGGCGGCGAGGCGGCGGTC
>DASZUW010000119.1:0-2444 GCA_035547475.1 Solirubrobacterales bacterium | reverse complement strand
GGGCCGTGGCCGAGAGGGCCGGGTCCCTCGGCCGTGCTTTGCCCGGCCTCGGTCGATCCCCGCGCGTGAGCTTGCGACGGCCGCGGGCCTCGGGCCGGTGGAAAAGCCATCGTTCGCCGGCTAGCGTTGCGCCATGACAGCGCCGGCGGAGAGTGAGGGGGGCGGGGAGGGCGGCTCGGAGGCGGGGCGGCTGGCGGCGGAGCAGGCGGCGCTGCGACGGATCGCGACGTTGGTGGCGCGGCAGACGCCGCAGGCGGAGGTGTTTACGGCGGTTGCCGAGGAGCTCGGGCGCGTGTTGGGGGTGGAAGCGATCCGGATGGTGCGGTTCGACGAGAGCGGGGAGGCGGCGGTCGCGGAAGTGGTGGCGAGCTGGGGCGCGAAGCCGGAGGTGCTGAAGGTCGGGGAGCGGGCGGCGCTGGGTGGGGACAATCTGACGACCTCGATCTTCGAGACCCACCGTTCATCGCGACGGGACGATTATGTGGGCGCCAGTGGTGAGATCGCCGAGTTGGTGATGCGCGGCGGGGTCACCTCGGCGGTGGGCGTGCCGGTCACGGTCGAGGGCCGCTGCTGGGGCGCGATGATCGCGTCGTCGCTCGAAGGGCCGCCGCTGCCGGCCGCCACGGAGTCGCGCCTCGGGCAGTTCACGTCGCTGATGGCGACGGCGATCGCGAACGCGGAGGCGCGCGCCGAAGTCGAACGCCTCGCCGAGGAGCAGGCCGCCTTGCGGCGGCTGGCGACGCTGGTCGCCGAAGGCGCCGCGCCGACCGCGGTCTTCGACGCCGCGGTGGTTGAGGTGTGCCGGCTGCTCGGCGCCTCGCAGGTCGGGCTGATGCGCCCCGACCGGCCCGACGAGATGATCCTCCTCGCCCACGCCGGCGAGCGGCCGGTGCGCCTGGAGGTCGGGATGCGGATGCCGATCGACCCCGACAGCGTCACCGGACGGGTGCTGGCGAGCGGCAGCTCGGCCCGCATCCACGTCGACGAACGCGGCGAAGGCGCGATCGGCCGGCTGGTCCGCGAAAACGACGTCGTCGTCAGCTTCGGCACGCCGGTCACGGTGGAGGGCGCCCCGTGGGGCGTGATCACCGCCAACTGGTCGCGCGACCAGACGCCGCCCGAGTCCGCCGAGGTCCGCCTCGAGAAATTCGCCCAGCTGCTCGCCACCGCGATCGCCGGCGCCGAGTCGCGCAACGAGATCGCCCACCTTGTCGAGGAGCAGGAAGCGCTCCGCCGGGTGGCGACGCTGGTCGCCGAGCAGGCCCCCGCCTCGGAGCTGTTCAAGCGGGTCGGCGAGGAGGTGGCGCGGCTCTTCGGCGCCGAGATCGAGGCGGCGATCCTCCGCTTCGAGCCGGGCGCGCAGGCGACGGTCGTCGCGGTCACCGGCCCCCAGCCGCCGGGCGGGATCCGCGTCGGCGCCCGCATGCCGATCGACGGCGGCAGCGTCGCCTCCCGCGTCTACCGCGAGCGGACGCTGATCCGGGTCGACGACTACACGGCCCAGGAGGGCGTCATCGCCAACCGCGCCAAGACGCAGACCATCCTCGCCGCGATCGGCTGCCCGATCACGGTGGAAGGGCGGATCTGGGGGTCGATGGCCGTCGGCAACCACACCGGCGAGCCCTTCCCGGCGGACGCCGAGCGGCGGATCGCCCAGTTCGCCGAGCTGATGGCGACGGCGATCGCCAACGCCGAAGCGCGCGCCGAAGTCGAACGCCTCGCCGACGAGCAGGCGGCGCTGCGGCGGGTGGCGACGCTGGTCGCCCGTGGCGCCGCCCCGACCGCGGTCTTCGACGCGGCGATCGGCGAGGTCCAGGGCCTGCTCGACGCCTCGCAGGTCGGCCTGCTGCGCTTCGAGGAGCCGGACCGCGCCGTGGTCCTCGCGCAGAGCCGCGAGCTCTCCGCCGTGCTCGGCGAGGCGACCTCGGTCCCGCTGGACGGCGACAGCGCGATCGCCCGCGTCCGCGCCACCGGCCGGGCGGCGCGGATCGACCTGCCGCGCGAGGAGGGCGGCACGATCGCCGAGCTCGCCCGGCGCAGCGACGTCCTCGCCAGCGTCGCCGCGCCGGTGACGATCGAAGGCAGGACGTGGGGCGCCTTCGCGGCGGCGTGGAACCGCGGGCGCCCGGCGGGCCCCGACGCGGAGGCGCGCCTCGCCGAGTTCGCCGAGCTGCTCGACATGGCGCTCGCCAACGCCGACAGCCGCGACCAGCTCACCGCCTCGCGCGCCCGCGTCCTGAGCGCCGGCGACGAGGCGCGGCGACGGGTCGTCCGCGATCTCCACGACGGCGCCCAGCAGCGGCTGGTCCACGCGATCGTCAACCTGAAGCTGGCCCGCCGGGCGCTCGCGGCGGACGACGAGAACGTCGCCGCGCTGCTCGACGAAGCGCTCCACCACGCCGAAGCGGGGAACGCCGAGCTGCGCGAGCTCGCCCACGGGATCC
>DASZUW010000118.1:0-2080 GCA_035547475.1 Solirubrobacterales bacterium | reverse complement strand
GCGGAGCCTTCGAGCGCGGCGCGGGCGGCGATTTCGTCCGAGTAACGGGCGTTCGCCGCGATCGGGAAGTGGGCGCCCTCGGTGAGGCCGGTCAGCGAGCCGACCAGCGTGGAGGGGATGCGGCCGTAGGCGCGGGCGTAGGTGAGGACCTCCTGCGCGTACCAGTCGGCGTGGTTGTAGGCGAGGATCGCGCCGTAGAGGTCCTTCTGGCCGCCCGCGACCTTCAGGTAGTGGGCGGCGGCGCAGATCGCGTCGACCGGGTTGTAGGGGTCCTTGCGCCCGTCCCCGTTGGCGTCCAGGCCGTACATCTCCCAGCTCGACGGGAGGAACTGCATCCAGCCGACGGCGCCGGCGCTCGAGACGTTGAGGTTGGTGCCGAAGCCGGTCTCGATTTTGTTGATCGCCGCGAGCACCTCCCAGGGGATGCCGTATTCGGTGCCGCAGGCCTGGTAGATCGGCAAGAGGAAGGGCGGGATCTCGAAGGAGTTGATGACGAAGTTCGGGACGCCGATCGGGGCCGGGCCGAACGGGGCGATCGTCGTCGTCGGGTTGGCGAGGGTGGGGGCGCCGCCGGGTTCGAACGGGGCGCCGCCGTCACCGACTTCGGCGAGGGGTTGGTCGCCGCCGCCGGTCGCGCCGGGCGCTTCGACGCCGCCGCCGCTCTTGCCGCCGCCGCTCGCGTCACCGAGGCTTTCGTTGTGGGTGACGCCGCCGCGGACGTCCGGGTGCGATTCGGCTTCGAGCGATTCGCCGCGGCCGAATTCCTTGTGAGGCTTCTTCCCCTTTTCGGACCCTTCTTCGCTCGTGGTTGGCCCTGAAGTAGAGGTCGAGCCTTGACCGTCGCCGCCGGTCGAGGGTGAGCTGCTCGACCCTTCCGGGGCCTCGTTCGTGTCGCCGGGGGAGGAGCAGTCGGGATCTTCCATGTCGACCAGGCCGTCGCCGTCGTTGTCGACCCCGTCGGAGCATTGCGTCGCGCCGCTCGGCGTCGTGGTCGCCGGCGGCAGCGCCGTGCTGGGCGCCGTGGTCGTGGTCGTCGACGGGGTGGTGGTCGTCGGGCTCGTCGTCGATCCGGTGGTCGAGCCGCCGGCGCTCTGCGCGCCGGAGAGGCCGGGGTGGAGCGCTTCCGTCACCGTGGTCAGGGGCGAGGCGGCGGTCGCGCTGCCGAGCACGGTCAGACCGAGGAAGGCGGCCAGCGCCAGGATCAGTGCGAGCTTGCTCTTCATGCGCCTCATATAACGCTGCCACGGACGGTCGCGTTCACGACCTCGTCCCCTCCCGGCAGATCGTCGTCACGCTACCGACCGCTCCGGTCGTGGGCAACGGAAACCCGCGCCCCCAATATGGCCTTAACGATCGTCCACTTCATGCCGCGCCGAGAGATTTCCATGTCTCTCGGATGTGGCCGTTAACCTGGCGTCAACGGCCCGAGAAGATTGGATTTAGCGTGAGCGCTGACGAGTACGCAGACGGTGACGGCATGGGTGGCGAGGCCGAGGGCCTGCGGGCCCGCTCCGAGCAGGCGATCAGCGAGATCGCCCAGGCCCTGATCGACAACCCCACGCTCCACAACGCACTCCAGGCCGCCTTCGGCGCCCGCGAGAAGGCCCTCGAGGCCCAACAGGCCGCGATGAGCGCCCTCAACCTCCCCTCCGCGGCCGACGTCGAGCGCCTCGAGCGCCGACTCCGCTCCTTCTCCCAGCGCCTGGAGGACGTCGAAGAGCAACTCGACGACCTGAGCCGCGAAATCGGGGGTTTGCGGCGGAAAATGAGCAAAGACTAAGCCTCAGGTCGAGGGTTAGAGATTGAGTAGAAGGGCTTGAAAAGGGCGCAAGGGACCCGGCCCTCTCGGCCACGACCCGGGTCGGCTGTGGCCGTGGCCGAGAGGGCCGGGTCCGTGGGGAGCGAGGAGGGACCGAGGTGGGCGGGTGACGCGAGGAGCGACGCATGGTTCACGAGAGCGTCAACGAGGTGGGGCGTCGTGACGAAGACGCCGAGAACTCCACGCTTTCTCCCGTCTGTCTCATGCCCTCCAACCGCTCAGGACCTTGCCGTGGCGCCTTTCTCTCGCTATGCGAGAGAA
>DASZUW010000117.1:0-2194 GCA_035547475.1 Solirubrobacterales bacterium | reverse complement strand
CGCCCTCGATCCCGCCGCGGTCGCCGGCGAGGATCTGCTGGCCGCGCGCCGCGTAGGCCAGATAGCGCTCGCGGGCGCGGGCGGCGTAGACCTCGAGCGCCGTGTCGGAGTCCTCGGCGAAGACGATCTCGCGGCGGATCGGCAGGCGCGCCCGCGGCAGGTCGCAGCGGCGGCGCTCGGCGTCGAAGGTCGCGATGCCTTCCTCGACCTCGGCGAAGGAGGTCTCCGGCGTCACCATCCAGGTGTCGCCGAGGCGCGCGGCGCGGCGGATGCCGACCGATTTCATCGCCCCCATCCAGAGCTCCGGGCGCGGCTGTTGGACCGGCCGTACGTGGGTCTTCGCGTCCTCCAGCTGCCAGAAGCGACCGGAGAAGCTGAACTCGTCCTCGCTCCAGGCGGTGGTGATCAGCTCCAACGCCTCCTCGAAGCGCTGGTAGCGCTCCTCGATCGGCACCTGGAGGAGCTCGAACTCGCGCGGCCGGTAGCCGGCGCCGATCCCGACGATCAGCTGCCCGCGGCTGACGATGTCGAGGGTCGCCAGCTCCTCGGCCAGCACCACCGGGTGGTAGAAGGGCGCGATCACGACGCTGGTCACCAGCTTCGTCTCCTGGCCGACCTCGGCGGCGAGCCGGGCGAGCAGCGGGATCGGCTGCAGCCAGCGGTAGTCGTCGTAGAGGAAGTGCTGGCCGATGCAGATGTAGGTGAGCCCACTGCGCTGGGCGACCTCGACCTGGCGCAGGACGTGGTCGAAGTGGGCCGCCCCGTCGACCCCGATCGGCACGTCGCCGAGGATGATCCCGAACTCGAGGTGGGAATCGCTCATGTCAGTGCCCACTGGACGTGACAGGGCTCGAGGTACTCGCGCACCCCCCACTCACCGATCTCACGGCCGAGGCCGCTGTTCTTCACGCCGCCCATCGGCGCGTCCTCGCGGAAGCCGCCGCCGCCGTTGATGTAGACGGAGCCGGCTTCCAATTGCTCGCCGATCGCGAACGCCTCGGCGAGAGAGGCGGCGAAGACGTAGGCGGCGAGGCCGAGCTCGCTGTCGTTGGCGATCCGCACCGCCTCGTCGAGGTCGCGGTACGGGAGGACGACGGCGACCGGGCCGAAGATCTCCTCCCGGGCGATGCGGCTGTCGGGGGAGACGCCGCCGACCAGGGCCGGGTTGACGTACCAGCCGCGCTCGAGCCCGGCGGGGCGGCCGCCGCCGGCGATCGTCCGGCCTCCTTCGGCCAGGGCCTCGGTGACGAAGCCCTCGACCCGGTCGCGGTGGGCGGCGGAGATCAGCGGCCCGACCACGGTCGAAGCGTCGCCGGGATCGCCGACCGCGATCCGGGCGTAGGCGTCGACGCTCAGCTTCTCGAACTCGGCGAGGTCGTCCTCGTGCACGAGCAGGCGGGTCGGCGACTGGCAGCCCTGGCCCGCGTTGCGCGCGTAGCGCAGGTGGAGCGGTTCGACGATCCGGGCGAGATCGACACCGGGGGCGACGATCGCCGCCGACTTGCCGCCGAGCTCGAGGATCGAGCCGGTCAGGCGCCGCGCCGCCCGCTCCATCACGGCGCGACCGACCTCGACCGACCCGGTGAAGGAGACGCGCCGGATGGCCGGGTGGTCGATCAGCCGCCGGGAGACCTCGGCGCCGCCGAGGATCACGTTCAGCACCCCGGCGGGCAGCCCCGCCTCGAGCGCGGCCTCGGCGATGATCAGGCTCGTCAGCGGCGCCTGCGGCGAGGGCAGCATCACCACCGTGCAGCCGGCCGCCAGGGCGGCGCCGACCTTGATCACCGCCAGGCTGAAGGGGTAGTTGTAGGCGACGATCGCCGCCACCGGGCCGACCGGCCGATAGCTGACGAGGCTGTCGCTGGCCACCGGGCTCAGGTGGGGGCCGAGCGCTTCGGTGCGATCCAGGCGCGCCAGCCGCGCGTAGTTCCGCCTGTGGATCAGCGGCGCCGCGACCTGCAGCGCCTCGCAGAGCGCCACCGGCGTGCCGACGTCGGCGACAATCGTCTCCACCAGCTGCGCCCGCCTCTCCTCGAGCGCGTCGGCAAAGGCATCGAGGTGGTCGCCCCGCTGGTCGGCCGTCAGTCCCGACCACGGCCCGAAGGCGGCCGCCGCGGCGTCGGCCGCCGCGTCCACCTGTCCCGCCGATGCCCCGGCGATCTCCGCCAACGGCTCTTCGGTGGCCGGATCGAAG
>DASZUW010000116.1:0-1864 GCA_035547475.1 Solirubrobacterales bacterium | reverse complement strand
ACCCTCTGCCGCGTCTTCCTGCGCGACGGGAACGGGCGGACCTTCTCGGCGGGCAGCTTCCGTTACCGCTGGGGAGACGATTCCGAGGCCGAGCTGAGCTCGGCGCTCGACCTCTCCCAGGCGACGGAGATCGGCGTCCATGCCGGCGGCCGGACCTTCGTGGCGCCGGTCGACCGGGCGACCGCGATGGTCGGTGGGGCGGAAGCCGATCCGACGTGAGCCGCCGCGCCGTGCTCGCGGCGGTTCTCGCGGTGGCGGCGCTCGTCGGCGCCGGGGTGCTCGTCGGATGCGGAGGCGGCTCGGGCGGCTCCTCGACGACCTCGACCGCCGCCGGGACCACCACCGCCCCGCCGGTCGCCAAACCGCCGCCGAACGCCGAAGAAGGAACGGTCTTCGTCTCCCTCGGCAGCGCCGCGAGCCTCGGCGAGGTCCTGGTCGACTCCGAAGGGCACACCCTCTACGCCTTCGGCGGCGAAACCTGCGAAGGCGCCTGCGCCCGGGCCTGGCCCCCGCTCCTCGACGAACGCGGCGAACCCCAACCGTCCAACGGCACCGCCGCCGCCCGCCTCGGCACCGTCACCCGCCCCGACGGCACCCACCAGGTCACCTACGCCGGCCGCCCGCTCTACACCTTCGCCGGCGACAAGCAACCGGGCGAAGCCAACGGCAACGGCAAGAGCGCCTTCGGCGGCACCTGGACCGCCCTCAAGGGCAACGGCACCCCCGCGGGGTAGCTTTCCGCCGCATCGCAGAGCGCACCGCCCTACGGTTATCCACGTGTTCTCACCGGAAAACCTCTTCCGCACGCCGATGCTCCAAGCCACGGCATGGATCGAGCGCTACCCGGTCTCCGAACCGGACGTGAAGCTCGACCGGATCGAGACCGGCCACGGCTTCGGACGGATCGCGGTCGACGCGGACGCGATCTGGGTCGTCAACGCGACGAGCGAGACGGTGACGCGGATCGACCGACGAGGCGACCGGGTCGACAGCCGTGCCGAGTTGCACCGCCACCCGGCCGCGATCGCGATCGGGACCGAGGCGGTTTGGGTGCTTGGCGCGAACGGATGGCTGTGGCGCTTCCACGCGGACGGCGAAGGCGAGGGAGTGGCACGGCTCGGCAGGGGAGCACGTGACCTTGCCTGCGACGCGCGGTCGGTCTGGGTCCTCCACGGCAACGGCGAGCTGGTGGCGGTCGAAGGGGCGACCGGCGAGGTGACGATCGAAGTGAAGATCCCGCGCGGCGGGCGCCAACTCCTCCACACCGGCGATTCCCTGCTCGCGCTGACGGCCGACGGCAGACGGGTCTGCCGCATCGCGACGGAAGACGGGGCGGTGGAGGCGGAGGCCAAGCTGCCGGCGCGCGGGATCCGAGCCGTCGTCCACGACGGCACCCTCTGGGTGATGTGCGACCGTCGCATCTCCGGCCGCTGGGGCGCCCTCCTCCCGCTGGACCCGGCGACGATGAGCGTCGGCGCACCGCACGAGCTGCCGACCGCGCCCCGCGCGATCGCCGCGGGGGACGGGCACCTCTGGGTCGCCTGCGGCCGGCGCGGCAACAAGAAGAGCTCTGTCGTCCGGGTCGAGCCGAACGCGGGCGAGATCACGCCCTGGGGCGAGACGGACTGGACGATCTACGACCTCGCGGTCGCAGGCGACGAGCTACTCGCCGCGACCGGACTGACCCTGGCCGGTCCCGCCGCCGGAATCGCCGACGGCGGCGGCGGAATGGGAGGCGGACACCACGGAGGGCACCACGGCGGCGGGGGCGAAGGCGGCGGGCACTAGGCAGCGGCCCGGCGCTTGTGGTAGCTGATCGCCGGGGGGGCGATCGCGCGGATCTCGGCGAGGAGGCGGGCGGAGA
>DASZUW010000115.1:0-4257 GCA_035547475.1 Solirubrobacterales bacterium | reverse complement strand
TGACGATCGTCTCGCCCTCCCCGCGCATCCGCTCACCGGCCACGACAAGCTCCCGAGGGAAATCCCTCTCTCCATGATTAAACCCCATGATTAATATTGTTAGCATAGTTTCGGTAGCGGCCGACGGGCTGCCCGGGTCGCCTGTCGACCGTCCGCCGCGGGGAAGGAATGGATGGGCCGCGTATCGGGACGAGGCGCGCGTCGGGAGAAACCACACCACGTGTGGTCAGGTCACCGAGCGGCGTGGCTCCTCGCCACGATGCCGCCTCTACTCCCAGTCGACGACGTCGTCGAGGAAGGTGGGATTGGCGTCGCGCACTTCCTCGGCGAAGCGCATCAGGTGCTCGAGCGTGATGCGCTCGGCGGTGGCGGCCTTGCCGGCGCCGATCGCCTTCGCGATCCGGGTCTGGACGCGGACGATGTTTTCGCGGTGCTCGTTGTCGAAGCGCATCGCGGGCAGGTGCTCCAGGTAGATGTTCATGAGGGCGGCGCAGAAGAGGGCGATGATGCGGTTGCCGCAACAGCCGCCGAGCTGGACGTAGAACTCGCTGGCGTGGAGGGCCCAGGCCTGGTGCTCGAGGTCGACGCCCTTGCGGGTCTCCTCGATCGTCGCCAGGAGGATCTCTTCGACTTCCTCCGGCTGCCGTTCGGCCGCCAGGCGAGCCATCATCGCGGTCATCGGCAGGCGGGCGTCGATGACCTCCTGGTAGGTCGCCCCCTCGGCCATGAAGAACAGGGTGCTCATGCGGCCGAAGTCACGGCTCGAGACCGCGTTGAGGATCGGCCCGCCGCCCGGGCCCGGCCGGATCGTCAGCAGGCCCTGGACCTCGAGCAGCCGCAGCGCCTCGCGTAGTGAACCGCGGCCGACGCCGAAGCGCTCGACCATCTCGCTCTCCGCCGGCAGCCGCGTGCCCGCCGGCAGTTCGCGGCGCTGCGCGTCTTTGACGATCTCCCGCGCCAGAACCTCGGCCACCTTCTTGCCGCGTCGCACTCCACGCGCCGGCAGCCCGTTGCCGGCGGTCCGCCTCTCACCTGCCATGTCCCGCATCATCGCAAGCGTCCCGGGCAGCGAAGCCGGCCCGCCGCTCAGGCCTCCGCTCGGGCGCGGCGTACCGGCAGCATCAGGCAGACCTGGCCGTCGCGGATCTCGACCGGGTAGACGGCGGTGCGATCGGGGCTGACGTCGAACAGCGAGCGGCCCGTTTCCAGGTCGAACTCCCAGCCGTGCCAGGGACAGCGGACGACGCCGCCGGCCATGGCCGGCCGAAATTCGTCGGGGCCGGCGGGCAGCATCGTCCCGGTCACCGGCCCGCGGCAGAGCGGCGCCCCCTGGTGCGGGCAGCGGTTGCGGATCGCGAACCAGCCCTTCTCCGTGTGGACGACGCCGATCGAGCGCTTGTTGACCTCGAAGATGCGGAACTGGTCAAGCTCGAACTCGTCCTCGGCCCCGACCGGGTATGGCTCCCGCTCCCTCTCGGGCGTGGCCATCAGACCGGGAAGAATTCGCGGGCGTTGGTGGAGACGATCCGCTCCCGCGCGCTCTCCGGCAGCTTGCGCATGATCACGCCCGGGTCGTCGTTGTCGTAGTGCGGATAGTCGGAGGAGAAGATCAGTAGCTCCTCGCCGCCCATCATCTCCAAGAGGCTCCACAGTTCCTCCACCTTGGCCGGCTCGTCGAGCGGCTGGGTGGCGAAGCGGATGTGCTCGCGCACGTACTCGGCCGGCGGTTTCTGCACCCAGGGCGTGTCGGAGCGGAAGTTTTTCCACTCCCGGTCGAGCCGCCAGAGCAGCGGCAGCATCCAGCTGAAGCCGTACTCGATGAAGGCGACGCGCAGGTTCGGGAAGCGCTCGAAGGTGCCCTCGAAGATCAGGCTGGCGACGCTCGACTGACCGATCTGGGTCAGCATCGCGTGCCGCTCGGCGTAAGTCCGAGGCAGACCCCCGGCGACGCCGGGCGCGCCTACGTAGCAGCCCTCGGCGCCGGTCTGGTGCACCGAGATCGGCAGCCCGGCCTTTTCCGCCGCCTCGTAGATCGGGTGGTAGTGCCGGTTCCCCATCAGGATGCCGAGCGTCGGCAGCTGCACCGAGATCACGTTCTCTTTGCCGGCCCAGCGTTCGACCTCCTTCGCCGCCGCCGGCGGGTCGTGCGGCGAGACGGTGATCGCGAGCTTGAAGCGCGAATCGAGTTTCACCCAGGTCTCGTAGAAGTAGTCGTTGATCGCCGACGCCCAGGCGTCGGCGGTCGGCGGGTCGGTCCAGGCGGCGATCGCCAGGCCCTGCATCGGCAGCAGCATGGCGACGTCGATGTCCCAGGGATCGAGCAGGTCGGTGCGGACGAACTCGGGGTCGGAGGCCGGCAGCCCGCCGCTCGGCGGCTTCGCGTCGGCGCGCAGCGGCACGCCCGGATGCGGATAGCGCTCCGGCGCCCGACCGGAGATTTTGAACTCCTGACGATCGAACTGGTGGCGCCACTCGTCGGCGACGTAGGGGAACACGTCCGCCGGGCTGTTGATCGCCGGGTGGACGTCGGCGTCAAAGATCTTCACTCGTCATCACCTTCCTGGTTGCGGTAGTCGGGCAAGCTCGCTCTTGGCGACCTTGCCAAGCTCGTTGCGTGGCAGTCGATCGAGGAAATGGAAGGCTTTCGGCAGCTTGTAGCGGGAGAGCCGCTCGCGGCAGTGGGCGTCGAGCGTCTCCTCGTCGATCGGCTCGGCCGCGACGACGAAGGCCGTGACCGCTTCGCCCCACCGGGGGTGAGGAAGCCCGACGACCGCCGCCTCGGCGACCGCGGGGTGCTCGGCGAGCACGTTCTCGACTTCCACCGGATAGACGTTGAAACCACCCGAGATGATCAGTTCCTTGCGTCGGCCGACGAGGTAGAGGAAGCCTTCCTCGTCGACGTAGCCGAGGTCGCCGGTCGCCATCCAGCCTTCCCGCCAGAGCTCCGCCTCCTGCTCGGGCCGGCGCCAGTAGCCGCTCGTCACCTTGACGTTGCGGACCAGGACCTCGCCGGTCTCGCGCGGCGGCAGCCCGGCCCCGTCCTCGCCGACGATCCGGAACCGGACCCCGGGCACCGGCCGCCCGACCGAGTCGAGGCGCCCGGCGAGCGCCGGGGCGGCCAGGGCGCGCTCGTGGTCGGCGGGGGTCAGCACGGTGAGCGCCGGGCAGCCCTCGCTGATCCCGTAGCTGTGCAGGAGACCCGCGTCGAGCCGCTCCAGCGCCGCGCGCTGAACGTCCTTCGGCGTCGGCGAGCCGCCGTAGACGATCAGCCGCAGGGACCCGAGGTCGGCGTCCCCGAGACCTGGGTCGTTGCAGACGTCGCGCAGCATCGCCGGCATCAGCACCGTGCCGGTGATGCGGCGGCGCGCGACCTCGGCGAAGAAGGCCTCGGTGCTCCAGCGGGGCAGGAGCACGTGCTCGATCCCCTCGGTGGCGAGGCTGAAGATGCGGGTCCCGCCCGCCGCGTGGGTGATCGGCGTGCAGGTGAGGAAGACGTCGCCGTGATCGAGGCCCTGCGAGAGCACGGTGTTGAAGCCGTTGAAGAGCAGCGCCCGCTGGCTCATCAGTACGCCCTTCGGCCTCCCGGTGGTGCCCGAGGTGTAGAACTGCAGGACGACATCCTCGGGCTGCTCGGCGAAGGGCAGCTCGTCCTCGCCGCCCGCGGCCGCGGCCGCCTCGTAGTCGGCGCCGCCGATCCCGAGCACCGGATCGAGCTCGGCGACCAGCTCCTCGAGTCCCGGCGCGACCAGCGTCAGCTTCGCCTCGGCGTCGGCCCAGACCGCCGCCGCCTCGGCCGGGGCGACGATCGGGCTCAGCGGCACCATCACCGCCGCCAGCTGGGCCAGCGCGTAGGCGACCTCGGCGACCTCGGGTCGGTTGTCGCTGATCACGACGACGCGGTCGCCGCGACCGACGCCGGCGGCGGCGAGCCAGGCGCCGACGCCGTGCGTGCGCCGGGCCAGCTCGCCCCAACTGAGAATCCGCTCGCCGCAGACCAGGGCGGGCTCGTCGCGGTAGAGATCGCGGGCACGCAGCAGGGTGTCGCGCAGGGTGAAGGGGGCGCCGCCGTCGCTAGCCATCGGCGCCACCCCGCGCCGGGCGCTCGCCGACCTCGAGTTCGAGCAGGCGGCTGCCCCAAGACTTCCCGTGTGGGTCGATCCCGAGATTGCGCGAGACGCCGCCGCCGAGGGTGCCGCGGAGAACGAAGTTGAAGGCGGGGACGCGCGGCAGCTCGTAGCGGACGATCTCACCGCGGAC
>DASZUW010000114.1:0-2488 GCA_035547475.1 Solirubrobacterales bacterium | reverse complement strand
ACAGCCTGCCAGGACCCCCATGAGGCGCCCAGGACGCCCCGCCGGCATCCCGAAGCGTTGTGGACGGCCCGAGCGAGACCCTGCGGCCCCGGTCCCCGCCGCCCCGCCCCTCACTCGTCCTCCACCTGCGCCACGGCGATGCACGCGATCCCCTCGCCGCGGCCGATCCAGCCCATGCCCTCGTTGGTCGTCGCCTTGATGCTGACCTTCGCCGACGTCGCCTCCCCCAGCAAGGCTTCCATCTGGGCCTTGTAGGGGGCGAGCTTCGGGGCCTCGCAGATCACCGTCGCGTCGACGTTGACGACGCGGCCGGCGATCGAGCCGATCGCGGTGCGCAGGAGGTCGATCGAGTCGGCGTCGCGCCACCGGTCCTCGGCGGGCGGGAAGAGGGTGCCGATGTCGCCACCGCCGGCGGCGCCGAGGATCGCGTCGATGATGGCGTGGGTGAGGACGTCGGCGTCGGAGTGGCCCTCGAGGCCCTGTGGGTGGTCGACCTCCACCCCGCCGAGCACGAGCTTCCGCCCCTCGGCGAAGCGGTGGGAGTCGTAACCGATGCCGACCATTCCGGTCGCCTCAGCCGACGCGGGCGCCGAGCGGCTGGAGCCGGCGGCGGCGCCCCTCGAAGACCGCGATCTCCTCGACCCCGAGGTCCTCGAGGAAGGCGAGCGCATCGTCGTAGCGGAAGCCGACCTGCTCGGGCAGGTGGGCGTCGGAGGAGAGCGCGAAGGGCACCCCGGCCTCGACCACCAGCTCGGCGAAGGCGCGCGCCGGGTAGAGCTCGCCGACCGGCTTGCGCAGGCCCGCGGTCGAGAGCTCGACCGCCGAGCCGCCCGCGACGATGGCTTCCACGGCGGGCTCGTAGAAGCGGCGCAGGTCGCCCTCCGGCAGCGGCCGCCGGTCCCGCCCCCACACCTTCACCAGGTCCGGGTGGGCAAGGATGTCGAAGAGACCGGAGCGGGCGCAGCGGTCGAAGTGGTCGAAGTACCGCGACCAGATCTCCTCGGCGTCGGCGCCCGGCGCCGCCCAGACGTCGAAGCCGTCGTGGTCGACGGCCGCGTCCCCCTCGCCGACGAAGTGCACCGACCCGACCACGTAGTCGAAGTCCCGCGCTTCCAGCATCGCCGCGGTGCGCCCTTCGGCGCCGGGCACGAAGTCGCACTCGATGCCCAATCGGAGCGGGGTCGAGCGGACGAATTCGCAGTACTCGTCGAGGTCGTCCTTGGCGTTTTCCAGCCACAGCGGGTGGCGCCACAGGTCGAGCGCCTGGCGGAAGCGGTAGACGTGCTCGGAAACGCCCAGCTCCTCGATCCCGGCCGCGGTCGCCGCGTCCCGGTAGCGCTCGACGTTCGCGGCGGTGAAATAGCGGTCGAAGGTGGTCCCGTCCTCGTCGGGACGGAGGTGCAGGTGGTAGTCGGTGAGCATGCGACAAGCCTAGACTTCAGGTGGCATGGGCCGTCAGCTGCTCATCCTCCTCGCGGGCTTCTTCGTCGGCGTCTTCGCCGCCCTGGCGCTCGGCGCGGTCAACCTCGGCACGGCCCTCGGCGTCGGCCAGGTCACCTTCGCCGCGACCCTCGTCCACGTGCTGCTCAGCGACCGCTCAGCAGGAGCTCGGCGAGGCGAAGGTCCACCGGGGTCGTGACCTTGATGTTGGGCGCGCCGCAGTCGTGGACCAGGACCTTCCCCCCGGCGGCCTCGATCAGCGTCGCCTCGTCGGTGACGGCGTGGGCCGATCTCGACGCTTTCCGCAGCGCCTCGGTGCGGAAGACCTGAGGCGTCTGCGCGCCCCACAGCTCGGACCGATCGAGCGTGCCGGCGATCCGGTCGCCCTCCACCCTCTTGACCGTGTCGGTGACCGGCGCGGCGGCGATCACGCCGTCCGCGCGCGGATCGGCGACGAGCACCGCCACGAGGTCGTCGAGCATCTTCGGCGTCAGCAGCGGCCGCGCCGCGTCGTGGATCGCCACCAGGTCGGTGTCGACGGCGCTCAAGGCCTTCGCCACCGACTCGCCGCGGGTCGCCCCGCCCTCGACCGTCACGACGTCCTGCAGGCCGTGCGCGTCACCGGCGGGCACGGCGACGACGACAGCCGCCACCGACCCGCACGCCCGGCAGGCATCCAGCGACCAGTCGATCATCGGCCGCCCTCCGAGCGGCACGAAGGCCTTCGGGCCGCCGGCCCCGAGTCGCTCCCCGGAGCCGGCGGCCGCGATGACCGCGGTCACCTCAGGTTTGGTGCCCTCAGGCGGAGGCGGTAGCGGCGAAGCGCTCCTCCAGCAGCCCGTCGAGGTATTCCTCGGCGCCCTCCTCGTCTTTGTCGAGGGCGTACATGAACTCCGAGGCGAGGATTTTCTTCGCCCGGGTGTACATCTGCTTCTCGCCGGTGGAGAGGCCCTTTTCCATCTCGCGGATCGCGAGGTTGCGGACGACCTCGGCCAGCTCGAACACGTCGCCGGTCTTGATCTTCTCGCGGTTGTACTTGAAGCGCCTG
>DASZUW010000113.1:0-7189 GCA_035547475.1 Solirubrobacterales bacterium | reverse complement strand
GGCGCCGCGACCGTCTTCCCGGAGGTGCTGGTGGCGCCGACCCTGTCGGTCGCCGACAACGTCTACCTCGGCCAGGACCGCTGGACCCGCTTCGCCGTCCGCGGCCCGGAGCGCCGCGCGCGGGTCGCCGCCGTCCTCGAGGAGATCTCGACCCAACCCTTCGACCCCGGCGCGCCGGTCGCCGAGCTCGACCTCGTGCGTCGCCACCAGGTGGCGATCGCGCGGGCGCTCCTCAGCGAGCCACGCCTGCTGATCCTCGACGAGTCGACCGCGGCGCTCGACGTCTCCGAGCGCGACCGGCTCTTCGAGGCGGTCCGCCGGCGGGTCGCGGCGGGCGTCGCCGTGATCTTCATCTCCCACCGGCTCGACGAGGTGCTGAACCTCTCCGACGCGGTCACGGTGCTCTCCTCGGGGCGCAAGGTGGCGACGCTGGGCCGCGGCGAGATCACCGAGGCCCGCCTGCTGGCCCTGCTGAACCCCGACCGCGAGGTGACGGCGTGACCGCCGCCGCCACGGCCGACACGGCGCCCGCGATCGCGCTGCGCGGCATGCGCCTGCGCGAGGGCGACGCCCCCTTCGACCTCGACCTGCCGGCGGGGACGATCCTCGGCGTGTCCGGGCTCGAGGGCCACGGCCAGCAACTGCTGCTGGAAGCGCTCTGCGGTCAGGCGCGGGCCTTCGCCGGCGCGGTGGCGATCGAGGGGGAGGAGCTTCCCGGCCCCGGTCCGCGCTCGGCCCGCGAGGCCTTCGGTCGCGGCATCGTCTACGTGCCCCGCGATCGCAAGACCGAGGGGATCTTCCCGACCCTCTCGGTGCTCGAGAACTTCGCCGTCGCCACCCTCGCCCGGAACTCCCGCCTCGGCGTCCTCGACCGCGGCGCGATCAAGCGGCGCTACGCCGAGTTCGCCGCCGAGCTGGGGATCGTCACCGACGGCCCCGGGGCGCCGATCCGCTCGCTCAGCGGCGGCAACCAGCAGAAGGTGCTGCTCGCCCGCTGGCTGGCGGCGGCGCCGAAGGTCCTGCTGCTGAACGACCCCTCGCGCGGCGTCGACCACCGCACCCGCCTGCAGCTCTACTCGCTCTACCGTCGCGTCGCCGACGAAGGGGCCGCCGTGGTCCTGCTCTCGACCGAGATCGAGGAGCTGCTCGCCGCCGCCGACGAGATCGTCGTCTTCCGCGAGCACACGATCTCCGGGCGCCTGCGGCGGGAGGACGCCGGCCGCGACGGCGTGCTGGCGGCGATGTTCGGCGTCCCCGAGGAGGCCGCCCGTGCCTGATCGCTCCTTCCTCGCCCGCGCCCGCCGCCTCGATTCCGGCGTGCGGCTCGGCCTCTTCGTCTTCGCCCTGCTGCTGGTGCTGAACCTGATCTTCGCGAGCGAGACGCTGCGGCCGGAAAACCTGCCCGCGACGCTCGGCCTCGCCTCGCCGCTGATCCTCACCGCCTTCGCGGTGGTGCCGACGCTGCTGGTCGGCAACGGCGGCATCGACCTCTCCGTCGGCCCGGCCGCCGGCCTGGTCAACGTCGTGGTCGTCTACGAGCTGATCGGGCGCGGCGGGGTCGGCGACCCGGTGGTGGCGATCGCGGTGGCGCTCGCGGTCGGCCTGGCCGTGGGCCTCGCCAACGGCATCCTCGTCGCCTACCTGCGGATCCAGCCGATCGTCGCCACCCTCGGCACCTACCTGGTCTGCTCCGGCATCACCCTGTCGCTGTTGTCGACGCCGGGCGGCTCGGTGCCGAACTGGCTGGTCGAACTGGCGGGCAACGCCTCCTTCATGCCGATCGTCGTCGTGCTCCTCGCCTGGTTCGGGTTCACCCGCCTGCCGCTCCACCGCCTCCTCGTCGGCACCTCCGACGACGAGCGCGCCGTGTACACCAGCGGCATCGACACCGCGCGGGTGAAGCTGGTCGCCTACGCCTGCGGCGGCCTGCTGGCGGGGGTCGCCGGGATCTCCCTCAGCGCCGTGCTCGGCTCGGCCGACCCGACCGTCGGCCCGAACTACACCCTCACCGCGATCGCCGCCGCCGTCCTCGGCGGGGTCAGCCTGGCGGGCAGCCGCGGCGGGATGGTGAACGCGCTGCTCGGCGCGCTGGCGATCTTCCTGCTGCAGAACCTGCTCACCTCGCTGCACGCCTCGCCCTTCCTGCTGCAGGTGGCCTACGGCGCGGTGCTGGTCGCGGCGGTGGCGCTGAACGGGGGGTCGGGCGGCGTCTTCGCCCGCGCCCGGGCGCTGCGGATCGGCAGGGCGGTGCGCGCGTGAGCGGCCTCGTCTCCCGCCTGCGCCGCTCGCCGGCGATCCCGGTGAGCCTGCTGCTGCTCGGCGTCGTCTACCTGGTCGGCGTCTTCACGATCAAGAGCTTCGGCGGCGAAGCGACGGTGAAAGCGATCCTCCTGCTCTCGACCTTCCTCGGCCTCGCCGCGGCGGGCCAGACGATCGTCGTGATCGGCGGCGGCATCGACCTCTCGATCCCGTTCCTCGTCGGCGCCGCCAACGTCGCCGTCGCGCAGCTCTCCGGCGAGGGGATGCCGTTCGGCTTCGCCTGCCTGGTGGTGCTCGTCGGCGCCGGCCTGATCGGGGCGCTGAACGCGCTGATCAGCGAGCGGTGCGACGTCCACCCGCTGCTGGTGACGCTCGGGGTCGGCACGGCGACGCTCGGGATGGTGCAGTGGTGGACGAAAGGGCTGCCGAGCGGCGGCGCGCCGCACTGGCTGTCGAAGTTCGTCTCGATCGGCTCCACCGTCGGCCCGTTCCCGTTCGCCCCGGGTCGTGCTGCTGTGGGCGGGGCTGGCGGTGGCGATCGTGCTCGGGCTGCGCTGGACCGTCTTCGGCCGGCGGGCCTACGCGCTCGGCAACGCCCCCGAGGCCGCCCGCCTGGCCCTGATCTCGAAGCTCGGCGTCTGGACCCGCGCGTTCGTGATCAGCGCCGCGCTGGCGGCGGCGGCGGGCATCCTCGAGCTCGGCTTCACCGGCACCGCGCTGGCGAGCGTCGGCAACGA
This sequence comes from Solirubrobacterales bacterium, assembly GCA_035547475.1. Lineage (GTDB taxonomy): Bacteria > Actinomycetota > Thermoleophilia > Solirubrobacterales > 70-9 > VAYN01. The sequence continues at coordinate 4,193 of DASZUW010000113.1, read as the reverse complement.
ATTCCTCTTCCTCAGCGTCGGCGCCGTGGTGATCGGCGGCACCGCCATCACCGGCGGGGTCGGCGGCTACACCGGCACCGTGATCGGCGTCCTCACGCTGACCACGCTGACCACCGTCTTCGTCGGCCTGGGGCTCGACAAATCGCTGCAGGAGGCCGTGCTCGGCGGGGCGATCCTGCTGCTCGTCGCCGCCTACGGCCGCGAATCCCACGTCCGCAACCGCATCTGATTGGAGCCGACTTGATCCTCTCGATCTGGCATGCCTCGTTCACCGTCGCCGACCTCGATCGGTCGATCGCCTTCTACCGCGACGAGCTGGGCTTCGACCTCGTCCACACCCAGGAGCAGGCGAACGAGTACACGCGCAAGTTCGTCGGCTATCCCGACGCCTATCTGAAGGTCGCGCAGTTCGCCATCCCCGGCGCCGAGCCGCCCCGGTCCGGCCACCTGATCGAGCTGGTCCAGTACGTCGCGCCGGCGGGGGAGCCGGTCCACCCGGAGCGCTACCAGCCGGGCGCCGCGCACCTCGCCCTCCAGGTCGAGGACACCTGGGCGATGTACGAGCGGCTGGCGGCCCGCGGCGTCCACTTCATCTCCGAGCCGGTGGCGATCACCGCGGGGATCAACGCGGGCGGCGCGACCGTCTACCTCGAGGATCCGGACGGCAACACGCTAGAGCTCATCACCGCGCCGCCGCGCCGGGACGGTTGATGGCGACGCGCCCTTTCACCCTGCTCACCGAGCTCTTCGGTGACCCGGTCACGGCGGCGATCTTCTCCGCCGAGCGGACGGTGCGCTCGTGGCTCGAAGCGGAGGCGGCGCTGGCCGCGGCGCAGGCCGAGCACGGCGTGCTGCGGCCGGAGGTCGCGCGGGCGATCGGCGCCGCCTGCACGCTGGAGAGCGTCGACATGGCGGAGCTCTGGGACGGGGCGCGCAACGTCGGCTACCCGATCCTCTCCCTGGTGCGGATGATCGACGCGGCGCTGCCCGCCGAGGCCGCCGGCCACGTGCACCTCGGCGCGACCACGCAGGACATCATGGACACGGGCCTGGCGCTGCAGCTGGGCGAGGCGATCGACCGCCTGCTGGAGCTGGTGGGGACGACGGGCGACGCGATGGCGGCGTTGGTCGACCGGCACCGCGGCACGGTGATGGCGGCGCGCACCCACGGCCAGCAGGCGGTGCCGACCACCTTCGGCGCCAAGGTCGCGGTCCACCTCGAGGAGCTCGCCCGCCGCCGCCGCAGGCTGGCGGCGCTGCGGCCGGAGGTGGCGCGCGTGTCGCTCTTCGGCGCCGGCGGGACCTCCGCCGCGCTGGGGCCGCAGGCGGCGCCGGTGCGGGCGACGATGGCGCGCCTGCTCGGCCTCGAGCCCGCCGACGTGCCCTGGCACGTCGCCCGCGACGGGGTCGCGGAGTTCGGCCTCGCCTGCGCGACGCTGGCGGCCAGCTGCGGGCGCTTCGCGCGCGAGGTGGTGGCGCTCTCGCGGACCGAGATCGGCGAGGTGGCCGAGCCGGACGGCCACCACCGCGGCGCCTCCTCGACGATGCCGCAGAAGGAGAACCCGATCAGCTCGGAGGCCGTGATCGGCATGTCGGTGACGGCGGCGGCGCTGTCGTCGTCCCTGCTCGGCGCCATGGAACCGCGGCACGAGCGGGCGGCGGGGGAGTGGCAGGTCGAGTGGGAGGCGATCCCGCTGCTCGCCGGGCTCGCCGCCGGGTGCGCCCTGAACGCGGGCGCGATCGCCGCCGACCTGCGCGTCTTCCCGGCGGCGATGCGCGACAACCTGCGGCGCGACTCCGGCTTCCTGATGGCCGAGGCCTACATGATGCGCCTGGCCGCCGAGCTCGGCCGCGAGCGCGCCCACGACCTCGTCTACGACGCGGTGCGCGACGCGCGGCGCGACGGCCGCTCGCTCGAGGAGAGCCTCGCCGCTGCCGCCGGAGAACGCTTCGAGGCGATCGCGCCGGGCGACTACGTCGGCGACCCCGACGTGGCCTGCGACGCGGCCCTGCGCGCGTGGCGCGAGGAGCAAAGCCAGATGTCAACCAGCGAACCAAGTGAGATGCGATGACCACCACCGCCGGCACCCCCAGCCAGACCGCCACGACGAGCTTCCGCGAGATGCTCCTGATCCGCCGCTTCGAGGAGCGGGTCCTGCAGCTGCGGGCGGCCGACGAGGTGGCGGGGTCGGTGCATCCCTGCCTCGGGCAGGAGGCGATCCCGGTCGGGGCGATGCGGGCGCTGCGCGACGACGACCGGGTCGTCGCCACCTACCGCGGGCACGGCTGGGCGCTCGCGGCGGGGCTCGAGCCGGAGAAGGTCATGGCGGAGATCTGCCAGCGGGCGACCGGCAGCAACGGCGGCCGCGCCGGCTCGGCCTACCTGACCGACCCGACCGGCCGCTTCATCGGCGAGAACAGCATCGTCGGCGCCGGGCTGCCGATCGCCGACGGCCTCGCGCTGGCGGCCCGGCTGCAGGGCAGCGAGCGGGTCGCGCTGGTCACCTTCGGCGACGGGGCGACGAGCCAGGGCGCCGCGCACGAGGCGCTGGTGATGGCCCTCGCCCGGCGCCTGCCGGTGATCTTCCTCTGCGAAAACAACGGCTGGTCGGAGATGACGCCGATCACGGCGATCATCGGCGAGAACCTGCCGGCCGGGCGCGTGGAGGCGTACGGGATCAGCGCCGCGACGGTCGACGGCACCGACCCCGGGGCGGTGGCCGAGGCCGTCGCCGCGGCGGCCGAGCGGGGTCGCGAAGGCGGCGGGCCGACGTTCGTCGAATGCTCGACCGGCCGCCTCGGCGGCCACTACAACGCCGACGTCGAGCAGTACCGCCCCCAGGAGGACCGCGAGCTGGCGGCGGAACGCGACCCGGTCGCGCTGGCGCGCCGGCGCCTCCTCGCCGAAGGCGTCGAGGAGGGGGAGCTGGGCGAGGTCGAAGCGGCGGTCGAGCGCGCGGTCGAGGGGTACGTGGAAGCGGCGCTCGCCGCGCCGCGGCCCGACCCGGCGACGGCGGCCGAGCACGTGCTGGGCCCGATCGCGCCTGCGCCGGAGCCGGAAAGCGGCGCCGGGACGGTCCGCGTCACCTACGCGAAGGCCGTCAACGAGGCGCTCGCGCGGGAGCTCGCGGCGCGGCCCGAGACGCTCGTCTTCGGCGAGGACATCGCGATCCCGGGCGGGACCTTCGGCGTCACCCGGGAGCTGCGCGACCGCTTCGGCGCCGAGCGGGTTTTCGACACGCCGATCGCCGAGGCGGCGATCCTCGGCACCGCGATCGGCGCGGCGATGGAGGGCATGCGACCGATCGTCGAGATCATGTGGGCGGACTTCCTGATGGTCGCCTTCGACCAGCTCGTCAACCAGGCCTCGAACGTCCGCTATATCTCGCGCGGCGAGCGCGTCGCGCCGCTGACCGTGCGCTGCCAGCAGGGGGTGACGCCCGGTGCCTGCGCGCAGCACGCGCAGAGCCTCGAGGCGCTGCTCGCCCACGTCGCCGGGCTGCGGGTCGGCATCGCGGCGACGCCGCAGGACGCCTACTCGATGACCCGCGCGGCGATCGCCGCCGACGATCCGTGCGTGATGATCGAGCAGCGGCTGATCTACGGGCGCAAAGGTGACGTCGACCTGGGGCGGCTCGAGCCGATCGGGGGCGCGCGCGAGCACCGCCGCGGCGACGACGTGGCGATCTTCACCTGGGGCCGGATGCTCGACGCGGCGCTCGCCGCGGGCGAGGAGCTGGCCGGCGAGGGGGTCGAGGCGACGGTCGTCGACCTGCGCTGGCTGAACCCGCTGGACGAAGAGGCGATCGCGGCGGCGGTGGCGCGCTGCGGTCGGGCCGTGATCGCCCACGAGGCGAACCTGACCGGCGGCTTCGGCGCCGAGGTCGCGGCGCGGATCGCCGATCGCAACATCTTCGACCTGGAGGCACCGGTGCGTCGGGTCGGCTCGCCGGACGTGCGCTACCCGTCGGCGCCGAACCTGCAGGAGGCGCTCCTGCCCGACGGCGGGAAGATCGCCGCCGCGGCCCGCGACGCCCTCGCCGCCTGAGCCCGAGGAGCGGACCGATGCCCGAGATCGTGATGCCGCGCCTCTCCGACTCGATGGAGGAGGGCGTGATCCTCAGGTGGATCAAGCAGGTCGGCGAGGAGGTCGCCGTCGGCGAGGAGCTGGTCGAGATCGAGACCGACAAGGC
>DASZUW010000112.1:0-4105 GCA_035547475.1 Solirubrobacterales bacterium | reverse complement strand
GTCTTCGTCACGACGCCTCATCTCGGTGACGGATCCGTACGTCGTCCGTGGGCCTTCCGCCGCCCTCCCGTGACCCTGCGGCCATGGTCCCTTCTCCTCTCCCCGTGGACCCGGCCCTCGCCCAGCCCTCCGCCGCCCCTCACCCCGCCCCGACGTAGGCCTGCCAGATCTCGCCGTAGATCTCGTGGGCGGCGGCGAAGGCGCTGAGGTCTTCGTCGTGGTTCCAGCCGTAGGCGTCGAGGGCGCGGCGGACGAAGGCGGGGTCGGCGCCGCGGTCTTCGAGGGCCATCGCGAAGCCCGCGAGGTCCCAGTGGACCGGGCCGCGGAGGACGTCCTCGAAGTCGTTCCAGAGGAGGCCCATGGGCGTGCGGAGGAGGTTGGTGAGCGAGGCGTCGCCGTGGATCGGCTGGGTGGGGAGGGAGGTGTCGAAGACGGCGTCGGCGAGGGCGGCGAGGCGGTCGCCCAGGGCGTCGACCTCGGGCGTCTGCGGCAGGCGGCCGCGGAGGCGCTCGATGTCCCACCGGAGGTCGCGCATCGTGCCGAGCTCGCCGGGGAAATCCGCGAGGGAGTCGTGCAGGCGGCGCAGGGCGGTGCCGAGGAGCTCGGCCTCGGTCGGCTCCAGCGGGCCCTCGACCTTCACCCATGACGCGAAGGTCATCCAGAGGCCGCCCGACCGATAGGGACCCGGCGCGATCATCGAGCTCGGCGCCACCGCCAGGCCGGTCGGGGCGAGGAACTCGGTCACCGCGACCTCCCGCGAGAGCCACCGGCGCGGGTCGTCGTGGAGGGCCACCGTGCCGGTCATCACGCGCGCCACGACCGGCGAGGGCAGCAGGTGGACGAGGACGTTGCTCCCCGCGTAGGCCACCTCGGCGTCACCGCACGGCAGACCGTGCTCCGCCGCGACCCCGCACGCCGCCTCGAGTGCTTCCTCCTCGATCCCGAACGTCAAGCCACCGGCCTGGACCGACTAGCGGACATCCTCGACCTCGATGACGACGATCTCGCCGCCCACCACGTCGGTCCGATAACGGACGTGGCCTTCGACCATCACCTTCTCCGGGTCCTCGCGGTCGTACATCACCCGCGCCGGCTCGCCCGCGGCCAGCCCGTGGAGCGTGAACCGGTTCATGTACTGGTTCGTCGTCACCCGCACGGTGCCGCGTTCGGGCACCTCCAGGTCCAGCACGAATTCGATCTCCTTCGCGACCCGGTCCCGCTCGTTCCCGGTCTCCCGCATCGACACCACCGTGGCCCGCCCGCGCGCACCCCGCCGCGCCAGCGCCTTGGCCAGCTCCGCCTCCGGGTTCCCCTTCTTCCCGAACAGTCCCATCCACGCGCCCGACAGGATTCGAACCTGTGACCTCATGCTCCGGAGGCATGCGCTCTATCCAGCTGAGCTACGGGCGCCTGCGGGCAGCTTAAGCCGTCGGCGCGCCCGGTGCGTTCGTCGGTTGTCGGCGCATGCGGGACAAACGACGAACGCGTAGCCTCACGCCGGTCATGGATCTTGAGGTGACGTTTCTGGGGACGGGCTCGTCGGCGCCTTCGGCGCGGCGATCGACGGCGGCGGTGCTCGTCGCGCGCGGCGGGGACCGGCTGTTGTTCGACTGCGGCGAAGGCACGCAGCGGCAGATGCAGAAGTCGCTGGGGCTGACGCAGGTCGACGAGATCTACCTGACCCACTACCACGCCGATCACATGCTGGGGCTGCCGGGGCTCTTGAAAACCTACGACCTGACCGATCGCGAGGTGCCGCTGCGGGTGTTCGGGCCGCCGGGCCTGAAGGAGCTGTTCACGATCCTGCGGCCGCTGATCGGGCGGCTGCGCTACGGGCTCGAGTTGGCGGAGCTGCGGCCAGGCGAGCGGGTCGAGCACGACGACTACGTGGTCGAAAGCTACGAGGCCGCCCACAACGTGCGCGCGTCGGGGTGGGCGCTGGTCGAGGACGACCGCCCGGGCCGCTTCGACCCGGAGGCGGCGAAGGCGCTCGGCGTCCGCGAAGGCCCCGACTTCGCGCGGCTGCAGCGGGGCGAGCAGGTGGAGGGGTCGAAGGGGACCGTGAGGCCCGACCAGGTGATGGGGGGGAGCCGCGACGGGCGGATCGTGGTGGTGACGGGCGACACCGCGCCCTCGCCGCAGACCGTCGCCGCGGCCGCCGACGCCGACCTGCTCGTCCACGACGCGAGCTTCATGGAGGAGGACGCCCAGCGAGCCGCCGAGACGGGTCACTCGACGGTCGGCCAGGCGGCCGCCGTCGCGGTCGAGGCGCACGTGAAACTGCTCGCACTCGTCCACATCTCCGCCCGCTACCACGTCGGCAAGGTCCTCGAGGAGGCCCGCGAGGTCTGCGCCGATTGCGTCGCCCCCCGCGACTTCGACCAGATCGTCATCCCCCTCCCCGAGAAGGGCCCCCCGCGCCTGATCCCGAACGGCGCGCGGGAGAGGAGCACGCCGAGCGAGGTCGTCGACGACGCACCGTGACGGGGCGCACCCCAGCTCGTCCCGAAACGGCGTCGAGAAAGCGGCGGGGCGGGGGAGGTCCTGAACGAACCTCCCCGCAGTTCGTGAGAGAAGGACCTCCCCCGTCCCGCCGCTGCCCTTGCTACCGTGAGGGCGTCCTTTAACCAGGTCCCGTGAGGCCAGGAAGGAAGTCACAAGTGAGCGAGAAGGTCGTCCTCGAGCCCGAGGACCTGAGGCGAACGCTGCGGCGGATCGCCCACGAGATCGCCGAGAAGAACCCGGAGCCCGCGCGGCTCGCCATCGTCGGCATCCACACCAGAGGGGCGGTGCTGGCCCGTCGTCTGCACACCGTCCTCGGCGATCTGATCGGGGCCGAGCTGCCCATCGGCGACATCGACATCAGCTTCTACCGCGACGACGTCGGCGCCCAGGCGCCCTCCCGGCAGCCGGTCGTCCACGCGTCCCACATCGACTTCGACCTCGCGGGCCGCACGATCGTCCTCGTCGACGACGTCCTCTTCACCGGCCGCACGGTCCGCGCCGCGATCGAGGCGCTCTTCGACTACGGCCGCCCGCAGCGCGTCCAGCTCGCCGTCCTCTGCGACCGTGGGCACCGCGAGCTGCCGATCCGCCCCGATTACGTCGGCAAGAACCTGCCGACCGCGCGCGAGGAGCGGGTGAACGTCCGCCTCGAGGAGACCGACGGGGTGGACCAGGTGACGATCTCCGAACCGCGACTGACGGAGGCATTGGCATGAGGGGCCCCAGATGAAGAACCTCCTCAGCATCGAGGAAGTGGACCGCGACGCGATGGAGGCGATCCTCGAGCGGGCCGAGAGCTTCGCCGAGGTCGGCCGCCGCGACATCAAGAAGGTGCCGACCCTGCGCGGCCGCACCGTGGTCACGCTCTTCTACGAGTCGAGCACCCGCACCTCGAGCTCCTTCGAGCTCGCCGCGAAGCGCCTCTCCGCCGACGTCGTCTCGGTCAAGGCCGCCGGTTCCAGCGTCGACAAGGGCGAGTCGCTGAAGGACACCGTCGCCACGCTCTCCGCCTACGACCCGGCGGCGATCGTCGTCCGCCACCCCTACGCGGGCGCCGCCCAGATGGTCGCGGGCTGGACCTCCGCCGCGGTCGTCAACGCGGGCGACGGCAAGCACGAGCACCCGAGCCAGGCGCTGCTCGACGTCTACACGCTGCGCCGCCGTCTCGGCTCGCTGGAGGGCAGGCGGATCTGGATCGTCGGCGACGTCCTCCACAGCCGCGTCGCCCGCTCGAACCTGATCGCGTTCCGCCGCATGGGCGCCGAGGTCACCCTCTGCGGCCCGCCCACCCTGATCCCGCGCGGGATCGAGGAGCTCGGCTGCGACGTCACCTACTCGCTCGACGGGATGGAGGAGGCCGACGTCGTCTACGCGCTGCGCATGCAGCTCGAGCGGATGAGCGGCAGCTTCGTCCCCAGCCTGCGCGAGTACGCGGCGACGTTCCAGATCGACACCCGGCGCCTCGGCCCGCGCCAGCTCTTGATGCACCCCGGCCCGGTCAACCGCGGGGTCGAGCTGTCGGGCGAGGTCGTCGACTCGCCGCAGGCGGTCATCACCGCCCAGGTCGAGGCCGGGGTCGTGGTCCGCATGGCCGTCCTCT
>DASZUW010000111.1:0-1748 GCA_035547475.1 Solirubrobacterales bacterium | reverse complement strand
GGACGCCGAGATGCGCCGGTCAGGGGCCCGCGTGTCGGGATACCTACGGCGCCTAGCCACCACCGGCGCCGCCTACACGGCGGCGAGCATCCTCTCGAAGCTGATCGCGGTCGCGCTGCTGCCGCTCTACACGCGGCACCTGACGATCGACGACTACGGCTCCGCCGAGGTCCTCTTCGCCGCCGTCGTCTCGGTCAGCATCGTCGCCCGGCTCGGCCTGATCGAGGCGGTGCTGCGCTTCTACTACCGCGAGGACGAGGACCCGGACCGGATCGTCGGCGCCACCTTCTCCGGCCTCTTCTGGACGACCACCGTCGTCGCCCTGGTCCTGCTGCCGCTCGCCGGGCCGCTGTCGGAACTACTGCTGAACCCGAAGCCCGACGAGCTGGACACCGCCGCCGAACTGACCCGGATCGCGATCGGCGGCCTCTGGGTGGCGACCCTGTTCGAATACCTGCTGACGCTCTACCGCCTCGACGAGCGGGCGCGCGCCTACTTCGCCCTGACGATCACCAACGTCCTGGCGACGATCGCGCTGACCGTCGTCCTCGTCGTCGGGGTGGGGGACGGCGCCCGCGGGCTCCTGCTCGGCTCCTACGTCGCCGGCGCCTTCTTCGTCGCCGCGATGATCTTCGAGCAGCGCCGCCGCCTCAGCCTGCGGGTCGAGGTGCCGCTCCTGCGGCGCCTGCTGCGCTTCGGCCTGCCGACGATGCCGGCCGAGGTCAGCCTCTACGCGCTGAACTTCGCCGACCGCCTGATCATCGTCCAGGTCAAGGGGGTCGGCGAGGCCGGCCTCTACTCGCTGGCGGTGAAGTTCGCCCAGGCGGTCAACGTCCTCGTCCGCGGCTTCCAGCTCGCCTGGCCGCCGCTCGCCTACTCGATCAAGGACGACGACGAGGCGCGGCGGACCTACGCCAACGTGATCACGCTCTTCCTCGCCGGCTGTACCTGGATGGTGGTCGGGTTGTGGCTGCTGGCCGAGTACCTGCTGCGTTTCTTCTCCGCCGCCGAATTCCACGCCGCCTACGAAGTCGTCGGCCTGATCGCCGCCGCCGTCACCCTCTACTCGCTCTACATGGTGATGGTGGTGATCCTCGGCCGCACCGGGCGGACCGAGTACAACCTGCCGGCGGCGATCGGGGCGCTGGTCGCCAACGTCGCGCTGAACCTGATCCTGGTGCCGCCGCTGGGGATCGTCGGCGCCGGGCTGGCGCTGGTCGCCTCCTACCTGGTCGTGATCGCGCTGATGTACTGGTTCACCGAGAAACTCTTCCCGGTGCCCTACGAATGGGGGCGCCTGGCGCGCGTCCTCTTCGCCGCGGCGGCGCTGGTCGGGCTCGGCGAGCTGGTGATGCCCGCGTCCGGGTTCGCCGGCCTGGTCGGCCGCCTCTTCCTGGCCCTGCTCTATCCCGTCGTCCTCCTGCTCAGCGGCTTCTTCACCAGCGAGGAGCGCGGCTGGCTGCGGCGCCTGCGCAGCCCGCGCGAGCTGGCCGCGAGCTTCGCCGCGATCCGCGCCCGCCCCGCCGCCGTCGAAGGGGACCCGGGCGAGCTCTACGAAGCCGAGCGGATGGACGAGGACTCGCCGTTCTAGGACGCGCCCGCCCGGATCGCGGAATTTTCACGCCCGGCCCCCGCGGTGGTCCATACTGACGGGAATGTTCTCCAGCATCGGTCCCCTCGAGATCGCCATCGTCTTGATCATCGCCATCCTCGTCCTCGGCCCGAAACGGCTGCCGGAGGCGGGCCGC
>DASZUW010000110.1:0-2215 GCA_035547475.1 Solirubrobacterales bacterium | reverse complement strand
CTTGTCCCGTATGCGGCAACAAGCGACGAACGCACGCCGGGGCGGGGGGAGGATCCGCACGGGAGGCGCACGGAGGTGTGGCCTCGTGCGCCTTCCGTGTCCTCCTCCACGCTCCCGTGCGGGTTCCTCGACGGCCTCCTTCGCGCTGCGTGCATCACCCGGGCCATGGCACCGGTGATCCACGCAGCGCGTCCCGGGGACGCGTGTCGGGCCACGGAAGGCGCCTCGTCCCTCCCCCGCGCAGGCCTCCCGAGCTGGACGGCCGCCGGGCCCCCAGCCTTGGATCGCTCCTCCGTTTGGTGCCGGAGGCCTCAGGGTACGGCCTTGCCTTCCGAGGAGAGCAACCCTCGCTCGCACCGCGCCCGCGGTGCGTGAAAGACCCCCTCAGAAGGAGGCCTTGATCGTGACCATCGTGTGGATTCTTGTCGTCATCATCCTCGTCTTGTTGGTGATCGGGCTCGCGCGGCGGGTCCTCTGAGCGTCGGCGAGGTAAATTTCGGCAGGGTCTTTTCGTGTCACATATAGTGACGCGGAATGATGAGGCGCGCCTATCGGCAGACCCGGCGCGCGGACGCGACCGAGCGGACGCGAGGGGCGATCCTCGACGCCGCCCAGGAGCTCTTCCGCGCCGATCCCCAACTTGACCCCTCGCTCGAGGCCGTGGCAGCGCGGGCGGGGGTCAGCACGCGCACCGTGATCCGCCAGTTCGGGTCCAAGGAGGGGCTGCTGGAGGCGGCGATCGCGGCGGGGGTCGAGGCGGCGCAGGCGACCCGGCATGCCGAACCGGGCGACGTCGAGGGCGCGGTGCGGGCGATCGTTGACCACTACGAGGCGATGGGTGACGATGTGATGCGCTGGCTCTCGCTCGCCGAACGACTGCCGGTCGTCCGCCGGGTCACCGAACGCGGCACCGAGTCCCACCACGAATGGGTCGCGGAGGTCTTCGCGCCCGACCTCGACGGCCTGCCGCGCGGCGCGCGGCGCGCCCGCCGGGCCGCCCTCGCGACGGCCACCGACGTCTACGTCTGGCACCTGCTGCGCCGGCGCGAAGGGCTGGGACGGGAGGCGACGCGCGCGGCGATGCTCGCGCTGGTCGAGGCCGCCCGAGGGACGGGGCGATGAGGATCCTCGCCTACACCTCCCCCGCCCGCGGCCACCTCGCGCCGATGATGGGGCCGCTGCTCGAGCTCCACCGGCGCGGCGCCGAGGTCCACGTGCGGACGCTCGCCGCGAGCGTCGACAGCGTGCGCGCGGCGGGCCTCGCCGCGGCGCCGATCTCCCCGGCGATCGAAGCGGTCGTCCACGACGACCACGAGGCGCGCGTGCAGATGGCCTCCGGCGCGCGCTCCTTCGCGACGCTGCGCCGACGCGCGAGGCACGAGGTCCCCGACCTCGAAGCGGCGCTCGCCGAGGTCCGCCCCGACGTCGTCCCTCGTCGACTCGACCACCTTCGGCGCCAAGGCGCTGGCCGAGCGCGAAGGCCTGCGCTGGGCCGTCTCCCAACCGTCGCTGCTCGAAGAGCCCGCCGCCGACGGCACCCCGTTCGGCCTCGGGATCCGGCCGCTGGGGCCGCCGCTCGGCCCGTTCCGCGACCGGGCCCTCGGCGTCCTCGCCGACCGCTTCGACCGCCGCTCGCGCCTCCCCGCCGTCAACGCCGGGCGCCGCGCCGCCGGCCTGCCGCCGCTGACCCGCCCGGTCGAGTTCCGCCACCGCGCGCCGCTGACCCTTTACCACACCGCGGAGCCCTTCGACTATCCGCGCGACCTGCCGCCGAGCGTGGTGATGGTGGGACCGAGCCTCTGGGACCCCTCGCCCGACCGCGACGTCGAGCTTCCCCAGGACGACCGCCCCCTCGTGCTCGTCGGCTGCTCCTCGGAGTTCCAGGACGACGGCGCGATCGCCGCCGCGGCCCTCGCCGGCCTGCGCGGCCGCCATCGCCTCGTCATCACCACGGCGGGCGTCGACCCCACGAGCCTCGGCGATCCAGGCGACGCCATCGTCGCCCGCTTCCTCCCCCACACCCCAATTCTGTGCCAGGCCGACGTCGTCGTCTGCCACGGCGGCATGGGCATCACCCAGAAGGCACTCGCCTTCGGCATCCCGGTCTGCGTCGTACCCTGGGGCCGCGACCAACTCGACGTCGCCGCCCACGTAAAGGTGGCGGGCTGCGGCACCCGCCTCAGCCGCCGCCGCCTCACTCCCACCCGCCTCGCCG
>DASZUW010000109.1:0-7662 GCA_035547475.1 Solirubrobacterales bacterium | reverse complement strand
CGTCGCGGTCGAGCTCGACCGCGAAGACCGACCGGAACGCGCCCGAGTCCTCGAACCCCCGGGTCATCCCGCCGCAGCCGGCGAAGAGGTCGACGAGCGTGAGCACGCCCGCACGATAGGGGGCGGGCCGGCGGCGGCGCGTCAGGCGGCGGCGCTCTTCGGACCTCGAGCCCGCTCCGCTTCGGCGACGAAGAGGTCGTGCAGATCGGAGATCGCGTTGTGGGCGGGCGCCGAGCGCCGCCGCTGGAGCACGAGCAGCACCCCGGTGCCGTCGTCCACGAGCGGGCGGTGGGTGATCTCGCCGCTGCGCTCCAGCGGGTCGCCGAGGACGCTGTAGTCGGGGAGGAGGGCGATGCCGAGGCCGGCGGCGACCATCAGCTTGCCCATCTCGGCGCCGTCGGCGGAGTAGGAGGGGCTCGGCTCGCGGCCGGCGAGCAGGCGGGTGACGTAGCGGTGCATGACGTAGCCCGGGCGCATCGCGATCAGCGGCCGCTCCCAGAGGTCGGCGGTGCGCACGGCGCCTCCCCTCGCCAGCTCGTCGTCGGGGCGCAGGACGACGACGGGCCGGCCGCGCAGGAGCTCGGTCGACTCGAATTCCGGCGGCATGTCGTCGCCCTCGAGGTAGTTGACGAGACCGAGGTCCATCGAGCCCTCCAGGAGCGCGCGGTGGATCGCGGCCTGCTGGGCGCTCAGGATCTCGACCTGCGTGGAGGCATGGGTGTCGCGGAAGGCGTGGATCGTCGGCGCCAGCAGCGGCACCGTGGCCGCCGTCACGGTCCCGACCCGCACCGTGCGCGAGAGCGCGCGGCTCTCGTCGGCGGCGCGCTTCAGGTTGTCGGCCGCCTCGATCACGGCCAGCATGTGGGGGAGGAGCTCGCGGCCGTGCTCGCCCACGGTCGCGCCGGAGCGGCGGCGGTCGAGGACCTCGACGCCGAGCTCGCGCTCCAGCCGCCGCACGTTCTCGCTCAGCGCGGGCTGGGAGATGTGGAGGGCCTCGGCCGCCCGGCGAAAGGAGCCGAAGCGAGCGACGGCGGTGGCGTATTCGAGCTGCTGGATGCGCATAGGTGGCCTTTCCGGCTGTCCATGTGAAGATATTTCACTTAAGTTGACCGACTAAGTAGGGAAAGACTATCGGGCTACCCGAAAGTCCGATTTGACAGGGGGCCGGGCGCGCCTGCATCATGCGGCCTTCCCAAGACAGCTTGTTGATCAACTTACTCGAAAAAGTTCGCGCGACCCCCCGAGGCCCGCGACCCTCCGAGGCCCGCGACCCCGGGACACGCCATAGGAAAGAGCCGAAGCCATGCCCAGACCGATCCGCCTCAACGCCTTCGACATGAACTGCGTCGCCCACCAGTCGCCCGGCCTCTGGCGCCACCCGGACGACCACGCCTGGGACTACAAGAAGCTCTCCTACTGGACCGACCTCGCCCAGCTGCTCGAGCGGGGGCGCTTCGACGGCCTCTTCATCGCCGACGTGCTCGGCATCTACGACGTCTACGGCGGCGGCCGCGACGCGACCGTCCGCCACGCGACCCAGGTGCCGGTCAACGACCCGGCGATGCTGATCTCGGCGATGGCCGCGGTCACCGAGGGCCTCGGCTTCGGCCTCACCGCCTCGATCTCCTTCGAGCACCCCTACCCCTTCGCGCGCCGCATGTCGACGCTCGACCACCTCACCGACGGCCGCGTCGGCTGGAACGTCGTCACCTCCTACCTCGACTCGGGCGCCCGCAACCTCGGCGCCGCCTCGCAGCTCAACCACGACAACCGCTATGACGTCGCCGACGAGTACCTGGAGGTCTGCTACAAGCTCTGGGAGGGCAGCTGGGAGGACGACGCCGTCGTCCGCGACCGCGCCGCGGGCATCTTCACCGACCCCGCGAAGGTGCACGGGATCGAGCACGAGGGCGAGTTCTTCAAGGTCCCCGGCATCCACCTCTGCGAGCCCTCGCCGCAGCGCTCCCCGGTCATCTACCAGGCGGGCGCCTCCTCCCGCGGCCGCCAGTTCGCCGCCGAGCACGCCGAGGCGATCTTCACCGCCGCGCCGACCAAGGAGATCCTCAAGGAGACCGTCGGCGACATCCGCCGGCGCATGCGCGAGGCCGGCCGCGACCCCTACGACGCCCGCATCTACAACCTGCTGACCGCGATCGTCGACGAGACGAAGGAGAAGGCCTGGGCCAAGCACGACGACCTCGAGCGTTACGGCGACGACGAGGCGGCGCTGACCCTCTTCTCCGGCTGGATGGGCGTCGACCTGGCCGAGTACGACCTCGGGCGTCCGATCGGCGAGGTCGAGTCGAACGCGATCCACTCCGCCGTCGCCGCCTTCCAGCAGGCCGACCCCGAGGGCGGCGAGTGGACCGTCCGCGACATCGCCCGCTGGGGCGTCATCGGCGGCATCGGCCCGCGCGTCGTCGGCTCGCCCGCCGAAGTCGCCGACCACATGCAGGAGTGGATCGACTACTCCGACGTCGACGGCTTCAACCTCGCCTACGCGATCACGCCGGGGACCTTCGTCGACGTGGTGGAGCACCTGATGCCGGAGCTGCGGCGCCGCGGCGTCGCGCCGAGCGAGTACCCGCCCGGGACTCTGCGCGAGAAGCTCTTCGGCGCCGGCCCGCGCCTTCCCGAGAGCCATCCGGGCGCGTCGTACCGGGACCTCGGCCGGCCGGTCGCGGAGGTCGCGGCGTGACCGCCGACCTGCGCTTCCACTGGTTCCTGCCCACGCAGGGCGACGGCCGCGGGCTGATCGAGACCGGCGACCCGCCCCCCGCCGGCACCGCGGGCGGCCTGCGCGAGCCCTCGATCGCCTACCTGACCCGCGTCGCGACCGCCGCCGAGGACCTCGGCTTCGAGGCCGCGCTGACGCCGACCGGCGGCTGGTGCGACGACGCCTGGGTGGTGACCGCGATGCTCGCCGAGACCTCCGAGCGCCTCAAGTTCCTCGTCGCCTTCCGTCCCGGGATGGTCTCGCCGACGCTCGCCGCGCAGATGGCCGCGACCTTCCAGTGGCACTCGGGGGGGCGGCTGCTGCTGAACGTGGTCACCGGTGGCGACGCCGACGAACAGCGCGCCTTCGGCGACTTCCTCGACAAAGAGGCGCGCTACCGGCGCACCGCCGAGTTCCTCGAGATCGTCGGCCGCCTCTGGGAGGGCGAGACCGTCGACTACGCGGGCGAGCACCTGCGGGTCGAGGGGGCGACGATCCACCGCCTGCCCGACCCGCGCCCGGAGATCTACTTCGGCGGCTCCTCGCCCGCCGGGATCGAGGTCGCAGGCGCCCACGTCGACGTCTACCTCACCTGGGGCGAGCCGCCCGCCGCCGTCGCCGAGAAGATCGAGCGGGTCGCCGCGGCGGCCGCCGAGCGCGGGCGCGAGGTGCGCTTCGGCATCCGCCTCCACACGATCAGCCGCGACGACTCCGCCGCCGCCTGGGCGCGGGCCGAGCGCCTGCTCGACTCGGTCCCGAAGGCGACGATCGCCCAGGTCCAGGCCAAGCTGCGCCAGTCCGAATCGGAGGGGCAGCGACGGATGCTGGCGCTGCACGGTGGCTCCCGCGACGGGCTCGAGGTCTACCCGAACCTCTGGGCCGGGGTCGGGCTCGGCCGCGGCGGCGCCGGCACGGCGCTGGTCGGCTCGCACGCCGAGGTCGCCGAGCGGATCGAGGAGTACGCCGAGGTCGGCATCTCGGAGTTCGTCCTCTCCGGCTATCCGCATCTGGAGGAGCTCTACTGGTTCGGCGAGGGCGTGTTGCCGCTCTTGGAGCGACGCGGGCTCTGGCGCCCGCCGGACCCGGCCGAGCTCGCCTTCAGCGGCGGCCGCGAGGGCACCGCCGTCCCGTTCGCCGCGGAGGCCTCGCGGTGAGCGCGCCCGCGCAGCGCGTCGCGATCGTCGGCGGCGGGGCCGCGGGGGCGGTCGCGGCGATCCACCTCCTGCGCGAGCCGCGCGACCGCGGCGCCCTGGAGATCGACCTGATCGACCGCACCGGGTCCTTCGGCGCCGGCGTCGCCTACGGGACCACCGACCCGCTCCACCTGCTGAACGTGCCGGCGGTGCGGATGGGCGCGATCCAGGGGCGGCCCGAGCACTTCCACGAGTGGCTCGCCGAGCGCGGCGAACCGGTCGCCGAGGAAGCGTTCCTGCCGCGCGGCCTCTTCGCCACCTACGTCCGCGACCTGCTGGCGAGCGCCGAGCGCGAGGCGACCGACGCCCGCCTGCGCCGCCACCGCGGCGAGGTGACGGCGATCGCCCAGCACCACGGCGCCGCCGCGGCGCCGCTCGAGCTCACGCTCGCGGGCGGCGAGCGCATCGAGGCCGACCGCGCGATCCTGGCGCTCGGCCCGCTCGGCGGCGGCGACCCGATCCGCGTCCCGGCCGAGCTGAAGGCCGCGGGCACCTACGTCGCCGACCCCTGGGCGGCGGGCGCGCTCGAGGAGGCGCACGGCGACCGCGAGGTGCTGGTCGTCGGCACCGGCCTGTCGATGGTCGACGTCGCGCTGACCCTCTGCGCCGCGAAGGGCGGGCCGCGTGTGCGCGCCGTCTCCCGCCACGGCCTGGTGCCGCGCCGGCACCGCCGCACGCTCACCAACCTGCGCCGCTTCCACGTCCCGACCGAGACCGGGCGGCTCGAGCCGATCGTCGCCGCGGTCTTCGCCCAGATCTGCCGCGTCGCCCAGCAGGGCGACGACTGGCGCGACGTGATCGACTCGATGCGCCCGGCGACGCCGGCGATCTGGAAGGCGCTCGACGTCGAGGAGCGGCGCCGCTTCCTGGTCGAGTTCCAGCGGCTCTGGGAGGTGCACCGCTTCCGCATGGCGCCCGAGGTCGCCGACCGCTTCGAAGCGCTGCAGGCCGCCGGGCGGATCGTCACCGAGTCGAACTCGATCGTCTCGCTGGAGCCGCACGGCCGGCGCGTCCGCGTCTTCCTGCGCATCCCCGGCGCCACCGACCTCGACGTGGTCGAGGTCGACCGGGTGATCAACTGCTCCGGCGCCGGGAGCGACCTGCGCCGCCAGGCGCCGCCGCTCGTCGCCGGCCTCCTGGCCGCGGGCGCCGCCCGCCCCGACGAGCTCGGGCTCGGGCTCGACGTGGCCGCCGACGGCGCGCTGATCGGCGCCGACGGGGAGCCCTCGGAGCGCCTCTTCGCGGTCGGCGCGCTGCGCAAGGGGGTGGAGTGGGAGGCGATCGGGATCACCGAGATCCGTGATCAGTCCGGCGCCGTCGCCCGGCGGATCGTCCGCACCGGGGAAACCGAGGAGATCCCGCTGCCGACCGAGCTGCGGCCGGGCGTCGCGCCCACCGCGTGGGAGGCGGCGTGACCGCGGGGCTCGATCTCGTCAAGGACGCGGTCGCCGCCGCGAGCGAGGAGCTCGCCGCCGGCCGCATGGTCCTCCTGCGCGACGACTGCGAGCGGCGCGGGGAGGGCGACGTGCTGATCGCCGCCGAGTTCGCCGACGCGGCCGCGGTCAACTTCATGGCCACCGAGGCGCGCGGGCTCGTCTGCCTGGCGCTCTCCACCGAGCGCTGCGAGCGCCTCGGCCTCGAGCAGATCGGCAACCGCGGCAACGCGTCGTCGTTGGGGGACTCGGCGATGGTCACGATCGAGGCGCGCGAGGGCGTCACCACCGGGATCTCGGCGGCCGACCGGGCCCGCACGATCGCCGTCGCGGTCGACCCCGCGAGCGGCCCCGAGGACCTCGTCCAGCCCGGCCACGTCTTCCCCCTGCGCGCCCGCCCCGGCGGGGTGCTCGAGCGGGCGGGGCGTACCGAGGCGGCGGTCGAGCTGACCCGGGCGGCGGGCCTGCGCGGCGCCGGGGTCCTCTGCCAGGTGATGCGCGAGGACGGTCACATGGCGACCGGGGAGGACCTCGAGGTCGTCGCCGCCCGCCACGGGCTGGCGATCGTCGACGTCTCCGAGGTCGTCGCGCGGCGGCGCGCGGCCGAGCCCGCCGCGGCGGCGCGGCGCGCCGAGGCCGGCCGGCTGATGCGCGACGTGATGGGCCACTTCGCCACCGGCGTGTCCGTCGTCACCGCGCGCGACGCGCACGGCGCCCCGGTCGGCACCACCGCCAACGCGATCTCCTCGGTGTCGCTCGACCCCCCGCTGCTGCTCGCCTGCCTGGCGCGGAGCTCCGAGACCCTGGCGGCGCTCGGCTCCCACGGGCGCTTCGCGGTCAACGTCCTCGCCGCCGAGCAGCGCCACCACTCCGACCGCTTCGCCAGGAAGGGCGACGCGGTCCGCTCGCACGAGGTCGACTTCGACGACCACGACCTCGGCGTGCCGGTGCTGCCGCGCTCGCTGGCGACGATCGTCTGCGCGGTCGACGCGATCCACCCGGCGGGGGACCACGAGATCGTCGTCGGCGCCGCCCACCACCTCGAGCACCGCGAGCCGGGCGCCCGCCCGCTCCTCTTTTACCGGGGCTCCTACACGGAGATCCGCTTCGAGGAGGACCAGCTTGCCGCCTAGCGCCGATGTGCGGGTCGTCTTGGGGTCGACCACGAAGCCGGGCCGGCTCCACCGGGCGCTGGCGGGCGCGATCGAGCGCGCCGAGGAGCGCGGCACGAGCGCCGACCTGCTCGACCTCGGCACGCTGCGGCTCGGCTTCGCCGACGGCACCCCGCCCGAGCAACTGGCCGACGACACCGCGGCGACGATCGCGGCCATCGAGGCCGCGCGGGCGCTGATCGTCGCGACGCCGGTCTACCGCGGCTCGTTGTCCGGGTCCTTGAAGAACCTCCTCGACCTGACGCCGGTCGCGGCGCTGCAGGGCAAGGTCGTGGGCCTGGTGGCGATGGGCGCCTCCGACCACCACTTCCTCGGCGCCGAACGGCACCTCCGCGACGTGCTCGCCTTCTTCGGCGCGGTCACGATGCCGGTCGCCGTCTACCTGAACAACCGCGATTTCGAGGACGGCGAGCCGGGGGAGGGGGCGCGGACCGCGCTCGACGACCTCTTCGCCGCGACGAGCGAGGCGGCGGCGGCGCTCGCGGACACCGCGGCCGGCCACGCCCCGGCGCCGCTGGCCGCCGCCGCGGTCAGACCGCGCGCCGGAGGGGCGAGCGGCTGATGCCGACCGCCGAGCTCGAGCTGCCGCGCCAGGCCCCCGAGGCGCTGCACGCGGAGCCGCCCGAGGCGCTGCCCGACTCCTCCGTGCGCGCGCTCGTCGTCGACTCGCACGCGCCGTCGCGGATCGGCCTCGCGGCGCTGCTGGAGCGGCAGCCGTGGATCGAACGCTGCCTGCTCGCCGCCGACAGCCAGGAATCGGTCGCCCTGGCGCGCCGCCACCGCCCCGACGTGGCGATCCTCGACATCTCCCAGACCGGCCCCTTCTCCGGCTCGATCACGGCGATGATCCGCGCGGCCCACCCCGGCGTCCAGATCCTCCTCACCTCCCGCTGCCGCACCCCGCCCGTCGCCCCGCCCGCGACCCTCGGCGCCGTCGGCTTCCTCCCCGCCGGCGTCACCCCCGAGGCCGTCGTCGACACGGTCCGCACCGCGGTGATCGGCGGCGAGCCGCTCGACCCGTCCCCGCCCACGGACGCCCTCGACCTGACCGACCGCGAGCGCGAGATCCTCACCCTCCTCGCGACCGGCGCCACCAACCGCGAGATCGGCGAGCGCCTCCACCTCGGGCCGGACAGCATCAAGAAGAG
>DASZUW010000108.1:0-36864 GCA_035547475.1 Solirubrobacterales bacterium | reverse complement strand
ATCCGGAAACGCTGTCCAAGCTGGTCGCCTCGATGCCGAGCGGGGTCTGGCAGTTCGGGCCGCACCGGTACCGCCTGCTCCCCAAGGCCGAAAGCCTCGGCTGCGCCCGTCTCGGCGTCCCGGTCCTGCCGTGGAAGCAGAGGCGCCGGCGCGAACGCGGCGGCTCTCTGCGACCTCGGTAGTCGCCGGCTCACCCACCAGACCCGGTGCTGGAACGCGCCCTGGCGTCAGTAGTGCCCCCGGCGGGACTCGAACCCGCGCCGCGCGGCTTAAAAGGTGCCGCTTCCGCCCTGATTTTTGTGGATTCGCGCCTGATTCGGCATTGCGAAGCGCAGTCTAAGACAGTTTCGGACAGGTGGACTTGGTACCCAAAGTGGTACCCAAATCGCCGCCGCAGGAAGGACCCCGATGCAAGCGGTCGATCGCTCGGCCAACAGGTTCAACGGGGTCCTTCAAGAGTCAGAGGTGACAGCAATGCCGAAGGAGTTACTAGACGGGAGCGCGGCGACCAAGGGCTGCCTGGTCGTCAGGGTCAACAAGGGCAGGCCTTTCTACGAGGCAAAGTGGCGCGATCTGGAACGCAAGCAGCGAAAGCGCCGGCTCGGACCGGCGTGGCTCGAACCGGACACCGCCGGCGCCTGGGTCCCACGCCGCGGTCGCGTACGCAGCGGCTACCTGGATGAGCGACGCGCCTATCCGCTGATGGCCTCGATCATCGAGGATCACGAAGAGAAGCTGAGACTCGCCGTGCCCGAGCGGCGCGCGCCCTTGTTCCCCGAGGTGGCCGCAGCATGGCTCGCCTACCTAGAGCACGAGAAGCGGGTCAAGCCGTCGACCCTGGCCGGATACCGGAAGCTCCTCATCGATCCCGAGGGGAGCCGCGACCTGCGGCGCGGGCGGATCATGCGCGAGTTCGGGGAGCGTCGAGCCGAGGACATCACCACGGTCGATGCGCGACGTTTCCTGGCGAAGCTCGACCGCGAGCATATCTCGGCGAGGACGGTCAACATCCACCGGCAGATCCTCCACGCGATGTTCCAGTTCGCGCGCCGCGAGGAGTCGTTCGGGCTGGCGAGCAACCCGTTCGCCGCGACCACGAAGCGCCCGGAGGACGGCAGCAAGCCGATCGAGACCTTCGAGCCCGAGGAGATCGTCACGTTGGCGACTGCGGCCCGGGCAGGACTTCATCGTCGCCGGGGCGGCTACCTCCACTCAAGCTTTTCGAAGGCGAGCGAGCGCGAGTGGCGGCGCTTCAACGAACAAGACGCCTCGCTGTTCACGATCGCGGCCTGTACGGGCCTACGGCTCGGCGAGCTCATCGCACTCCGCTGGCGTGACGTCGACCTCAGCGCCCGCGTACTGAACGTCTCGCGATCTATCTCAGCGGGCACCGAGTCGAGCACCAAGTCCAGACGAGCGCGCACCGTCCCGCTTGCGGCGCAGGCGATTCGCGAGTTTGGAAGCTTGAGGAGGCGTACGCACTTCAAGGGCCGCGACGATTTCGTCTTCTGTGGACCGGACGGAGGCAGGCTCGACGGTTCGGCCGTGAGGTCGCGCTTCGTCCGTGTGCAGAAGAAAGCGGAGCTCCGGGTCCGGCGGTTTCACGACCTGAGGCATACCTTCGGCTCGCTGGCGATCCGTCGCTTCGACCTCGTGGCGGTCAAGGGGATGATGGGTCACGCCTCCCTGACGACCACCGAACGGTATCTGCACACCAAGCCACGTCCGAGCGATGCGGCGAAGCTGACGGCGATCTTCGGCGGCGACCGCGAGGAGGAGCTGGCATCGGCCGTCTGAGGAGACCGACCGGATAGGGCGCGTTCCTCCTTCCCGGAGAGGTCGGCGGTCCGCGCCAGAATTCGCGCTACCCGCGTCAGATCCTCCCGCTACCCGACGGGCGGGTCCGCCGACTCCGGGACCGCCTTCTCCAGATGGCCGGCCGCCGTCACTCCCCCGAAGGGACGGAACCATGCCTCGAGCCGCTGGTCGACGACCCCCGTCATGCGGTTCAGCGAGGAGTGACCGGCGAGGGCGGCATCGGCGGGCTCCTCCATCTCGAAGAGGTCGAGCACGTCGTCGTCCTGGAAGAGGGAGTAGACGCCCCGGACCGCGTCGAGGCCGGGCCGGACGTCTGCGGCGCCGATACTCCCCCGGTCGAGCTCCCGCTCGAACCAGGCGCCACAGTGATCGATCAGCGAGACGGCGATGATCTCCTCGGCGGTGCACCCGGCCGCCCGGCCGGACGAGAGCCTCGCCATCAGGGCGACTGCGGCGGCGAAGAGCCCGAGGGCGATCCTGCCGTCGACGGCGTCCACGAATGCTGGCGGCGCCAGACCGCGCGCATGGTCGACGAGACGTCCGTCGAGGATCGCGGCGCGGAACTCCTCGACGAGGATCGCCCCCTCCTCGATCAGCGCGGCCCGGGCGTTCAGGTCGTCGACGTATCGGGGGAGGAAGCACAGGACATCGGGCTCGACCCTGCCTCGCCGGTCCAGGTACTGCGACCCCTCCCGGGTGAGGATCGGAGGCGCGTCGGGTTCCTCCTCGGAGAGCAGGACAAGCCCATGCGCCCTTAGCGTCGCGACGATCTCGCCGACCACGCCGGGACTCTCACCACGCTCAGCGGCCAGCGCGGCCACGTCGAGGGGCTCCTCGGCCGCCTCGGCGATGCCGGTCGCGGCGAGCGCGGCCCCGATCTGTTCGAAGTCCCAGGGTGTCATCGGTGTCTCGGATCCCCACCGGGGACAGGCGCCGTCGCCGGTCCGGTCGGGGTCGCCAGACGCTAGACGATCGGCGCGACATGGCCATCAGGCGGCGTCGAAGAGCTGCGCGAGGTACTCCTCGAGCAGCGGCTTCGGCGCGTACCAGCGTCTGCCGATCTTGCGGGCGGGGACGACGCCGCGACGCATGTAGTCGATCGCGGTGGTCCTCCGTACACGCAGGATCTCCGCCACCTCGTCGGGGGTCAGCAGGTCCTCGCGCGTGAAGCTGAGGTGCTCGTCCATCTCGGTCCTCCTCTCACAGGCCCGGTGGGTGTCGTTGCAGGAAGCCGGAGAGGTATCCGGCGGAGAAGGTGGATTCCGGGATCCAGCCCGGCCCGTGACCGGGTTCGACGAATCCGGAGGTCCCCCAGTAGCGCTCGGAGGCCGGCGTCACGTCGGCGGAGAAGCGGATGAAGGTGTGGGCTTCGCCGCCGTAGGGCTTGACGAAGATCGTCACCCAGCGACCCGGCCCCGGTTCGCCCCACCGGGCGAGTTCGGGGGTCGCCATGGTCGGGTTGCCGAAGCCGCCGACCTGCAGCAGGTGGCTGACCGCGCTCGAGCAGTCGAAGGGACCGTCGGCGGGCGTCGGCGTCTCGCCGTGGCTTCCGCCCCAGACGTATTCGGTGTGTGGCCGCAGGGCGCTGAGGCGGGCGGCCTCGGCGACCATCCGGGCCACTGCTTCGTTCGCCGCGACCGCCGCGGCAGCGCACGAGCTCCCGGACTGCGCCTGACCGCCACCGGAGAAGCGGCGGGCATAACGGAGGACTTTTTCGACATACCAGTCGGCGTGGTTGTAGTCCCAGATCGCCAGTCGCCATTCGCCCGGTGCGCCGTCGCTGTGGAGAAGGCGCGCCGCCGCGAAGATCGCGTCCCAGGGGTCGTCGGGGTCCTTCACCCCGTCGCCGTCGGCGTCGACGCCGAACTCCGCCCAGCTTTCGGCCTCGAACTGCATCCAGCCCTCGGCGCCGGCGCTCGAGTTGCCGAGGTCGGTGCCGAAGCCGGTCTCGACCCAGTTGATCGCGGCGAGGATCGAGGGACCCCGGGCGCCGAGCCCGTAGCGCTCGGCCGCGTCCATATATATGGGGGCCAGGCGGCGGGGAACCTTCGGGCCCAACGCGACCACCTGTTCACCGCCACCGCAGCCCGGCGTCCCGCCGAGGATCACGGCGAATCCGAGGAGGGTGCCGATCAGGATCGCCAGCGCGGCCAGTGGCAGGCCGATCAACAGTTTCGGCGGGCGCGCGGCGGGGGTGGTGGCGGCCTCCATCGACGCCTCAGTCGGGGAGTGAGGCGGCGCTGACGAGCCACTGGCCGCCGAGCCGCGAGACGGTGAAGGCGACGGAGAACGGCCGGAAGCGACCGTCACCCACACGGGCGGTGGCGGTCAGCCCCCCGCCCGGCCGAAGCGACAGCTCGAGCCCGAGGAGCCGCGACCGCAGTCCCCGGCGGGCCGTCGGCACCCGTGAGGCCCCCGCCCGGAGGGCGGCGCGCACCGAGCCGGTCTCGCCGCGGACCTGCGGCGGGCGGGCGCGGTAGACACCTTCGGCGTAGGCGCGCGCGAAACGTCGAGCCAGTCCTACGGCGCCGACACGCTGGGGGACGCGCGCCTGGTGCCCGGCGGCGAGGGCGCTCCCGGCCACCGAGCTGGCGGAGCTCCGGGCGTCCCCGCCACAGCCCGCCAGGGCGGCGACGATCGTCGCCGCCAGGATCGCGGCGAGAGCCAGGCACGGGAGTCGGTTCGATCGGCGGCGGCGCTCGTCCATTCACCGCCGTAGGCCGGGAACACGACGCACTGCACCGCCCGGGGTGGCAGCGGCAAGAAATTTCGACATCGGCCGGTGCAGACGGGCCGCTCGTAGGCCAATGGGTGTGATGGGCCATCGCGCTCGACCATCGAGAGATGATCTGAACGCTCAGGCCGATACCGAGAATTGCTTAGACTGAGTCCAGGAGACGCCATGTACTACAAGGAACCGGTAGCCGAGGATCTGACCGACGCTCACGATCTGAGCGACGTTCAATTCGAGGGGGCCCGGCTTGCCTTCTTCGGCCTCCTGTACCGCAAGGGGATGCACGATCTCGCCGAGACGGAAGGCGAGGATCTCTTCGCCCAGGCCTGCTTCGAGTACAGCCGCCAGCGCGCCGAAGGCAAGATGATCCGGAACCCGGTCGCCTGGATCGTCACGTGCGCTTGGCACCGGACGGTCGGCATGCTCGAAACCCGCGAGCGCCGGCCGCGGTCGATCTCGACCGAGACCGTCGAGGAGATTGGACAGGAGGAGGCGACGCCCGAGGAGGAGTTCCTCTCGGAGGACCGCCACCGCAAGGTACGCGAGGCGGTCGAGCGTCTACCCGACCATCAACGTCGGTTGCTCGAGCTGGCCTACTTCGAGGGGGAGAGCGTCCGCGAGGCGGCGCGCCTCCTGGGCTGGACCCCCTCGAAGGCGCAGCGGGCGCACGAGACGGCCCGCCGGCGACTGCGCAAGATGCTCGCGGTCGACTGGAGCGACGAGCTGGCGATCGAAGTCGGCCTCGCCGCCTTCCTCTCGGTCGGCGGCGGGGGCTGCGCGCGCCACCTCCGGCTGATCGGTGGCGTCGAAGGCGCACTGGATGCGCTCGCCCACCCGGCCGAGATCGGCCATCGGGCGATCGACCTGGTCCAGGCGCCGTTCGCCCATGCGACGTCGGGTGCCCAATCAGGGTCCGTGGGTGAAGTCGGGGTCCGGGCGCTGGCGGGACTCCACCGAGAGCCTGGCTCGCTCGCCGAGCGCGCAGGCCGGCGCCTCTCCGACCTCGGCGCGCGACTGTTCACCAGCGGTGCCGCCCAGACGACCGCCGCGGCCGCCGAGGGTGGCGGGCGGACTCTCGAAGTCTGCAAGGCGATCGCCGCGGCCTGCGTGATCGGCGGCGGCGCCGTCACCGGCGCGCTGATCGCCGACGGCGGCCAACACGACCCGACCGTCGGTCACGCCTCACACCCCCGGCAGGTCGCAGCCCGATCTCCGCACCCCCACCACAGCCCACCGCCGGCAGGCGATCTCGTGGAGGGGCAGGCCTCCGAAGAGCCACAGACCACGACGGCGGGAGTCACGGCCCAGACTTCCTCCACCTCACCCGACCAACCGGTCGAACGCCACCAGCAAGCCGAACACCGACGACCCGAACCGGAGGTGAAGAAGGCGAAGCCGCCCCCGACGGAACCCGAAGGGGAGTTCGAACCATCGCCTGAAGCGGCGACGGTCGAACCCGAACCCGAACCGGTCGTCGAACCGGTCACCGCCACGACGGAGGCGAAGAGCACGGTGGTCACCTCGCCCTCCACCTCGAACGGAAGCGGCGCGAAGCCGAAGGCCGTACCCGCCAACTCACCCGGAGAGTTCGAACCATGAACAAGAGGCACCCCCAGATGAACGTGATCCGATCCACCCGCGCGGCCGTCGTCCTCGCCGCCCTTCTCCTCCTGGCCGTGCTCGGCCTCTCCCACCCCGGGCGCGCGTCGGCAGGTGAATTCACGATCACCGACTGCGCCGCCGACCACTCCGAATACGCCACCCCGGCCTTCGAAGAGTTCGCCTCGCGGGGGATGCGGTGGCGTCGCGCCTGCAACCCGGACGGGCCCGGCCTGCGCGGACTGGTCAGCGCGAATGTCTCCACCAAGGGTCAGGTCCCCCAGGGGGCGCAGTCGGCGTTCGTGCTCGAAGCACCACCCGGCACCACCTTCTCTCGCTACCGCTGGTCAGGGACCATGCACCGCAGCGACTGTTCCTACGCCCTGCAGCTCTATGCGCTGACGCCCGACGAACAGGCGATCCCGATCAAGAACGTGCGGGCAGGTCACGGCTGCCCCCGCCCCGACGAGGCCCAGGCGAGCGGGTGGCCGCAGCCGCGCGGCTACAACGTCAAAGGGACGACCGCCGTCGTCCAGAGGGTGATCTGCAAGGGCAGTTCCGGGAATACGGGCTGCTCGGCCCGCGGCGCCAACTACGTCCAGACCTACAGCGCCGAAGCCACGGTCGTCGACGAATCCCCGCCCTCGGTCTCGATAGTCCCCAGCAATCCATTGGCGCGAGGCGAATGGGTCTCGGGCACGCAGCCGCTCGCCTTGGAAGCCTCCGACAACGTCGGCGTCCGGTCCGTGCGGCCATCCTGGGGCGGGAGCGCGGAATCGCGGGCGTGCGACTACTCCCAGCGGATCCCATGCCCGAGTGGACCGGGCCAACTCGAGGTGGAAACCGGGCACCTGCCTGAAGGCACGCAGGAAGTGCACCTCACCGCCGAGGATGCCGCGGGCAACACGGCGGACTCGGCGGCCGTCACGATCCACATTGACAACACGGCGCCGGCCGCCGTTCCGATGACGGTGGCTGGCGGCGAAGCGTGGCGGAACCGCAACGGCTACGACCTGGGCTGGCAGAACCCGGCAGAACCCGACCGGGCCCCGATCGTGGCCGCCCACTGGCGCCTCTGCCGCGCCGGGGGAAGCGAATGCACCACGGGTGAAAGCGCCGGGACCGGGGTCGCGGCCCTGGACGGCATCTCCGTTCCCGCTCCAGGCGAATGGGAAGTGCAGATGTGGCGCCAGGACGCCGCCGGGAACCAGCAGCCCGAAAACGCCTCGATCCCGGTGAAGCTCCGCTACGACCCCGAACCGCCGCAGGTCGGCTTCGAACCGATCTCGGCATCCGACCCGACCCGCGTCTCACTCAAGGCGACCGACCCCCTCTCCGGCGTCGCCGGCGGGGAAATCGCGCTCAGCCGCGTCGGCTCGGGGGTCTGGCAGTCGCTCCCGACCACCGAGGAAGGCGAAGACCTGACGGCGCGGATCGACGACGCCTCGCTGCCGGCCGGTGAATACGAACTGCGCGGCTCCGCCACCGACCACGCGGGCAACCTCGCCAGCACGGCGCTGATGCTCGACGGGGAACCGATGAAGGTGATGCTGCCGCTGCGGACGCCGATGTCGCTCGGCGCCGGGATCGTCGCGACCCGGAGGACGCATCGCCGCGGCCGACACGGCAAGCGCACCACGGTCACCGCGCTCGTCGCTCATTCGAAGTCGCGGTACGGCAAGACGGTGAAGCTCGCCGGGCACCTGGTGGACGGTTCCGGCGGGGCACTCTCGGGCGCCCAGGTCGACGTCTTCGCGCTGCCCAAAGAAGGATCCGAAGCGCAGATCGCGACCCTGACCACGGACGCGGATGGGAACTTCGGCTACGAAGTGAAGGCGGAGGCATCCGAGGAACTCCGCTTCACCTACGGCGGAGACGCCACCCATCTACCCGCCGAAGGCAAGGTGGCGCTCGAGGTCGCCGGCGCCTCGAGCTTCGGCGTCGACCACCACCATGTCCTGAACGGCCAGGCGGTGACCTTCAGCGGCAGGGTCCGTGGCCGACCACTCCCGGCCAACGGAAAGCTGGTGGAGCTGCAAACCCTCCTGTCGGGGAAGTGGCAGACCTTCCGCACGGTGCGCACCGGATCCGACGGGTCCTGGCAGATCACCTACCGCTTCAAGCGGACTTGTGGCTTCCACCCCTACCCATTCCGGGCCTGGCTCCCCGAGGAAGCCGGCTACGCGTTGACCGCCGCGGCCACCTCCGAGGTGACGGTGAAGGTGAGGGGGCGCCCGTGCGTGAGTGGAGACTAGGCGTGACCGCGATCAAGGAGGAACCCGGATGTTGAGAGCACTGCTCGCCCGACTCACCTACGCAAACGTGATGGCGACGCTCGCCGTCTTCATCGCGGTCGGCGGGACCTCGTTCGCCGCGATCAAGATCACCGGGGGGCAGATCGCCCCCCGGACGATCACGGGGCGCAACCTGCGCTCCAACTCGGTCGGCGGAAGGGTCGTCGACGAGAAGAGCCTTAAGCCCGTCCCGCGCGCCCACAACTCGGCACGGCTGGCCGGCATGCCTGCCGAAGCCTTCCTGGTCGGGTGCCCGGAAGGCACCATTCCCGTATCGGGGGTCTGCGTGGAAACGCAGGCACATCCACCGGCCCCATATTCGACCGCGATCTTCACCTGTGAAGCGATCGAAAACCGGACGACGCCGGGCAGACGCCTTCCGACCCACGACGAGCTCGTGACCGCGCTGACCCATCAAGGGATCGAACTGGCTCCCGGCGGAGAGCTGACCAGCGACGTCTACCCGTCGACGACGTCGCCGGGACAGGTCGAAGACCTCTATGTCACTGACACCGTCGGGCACGTCGCCCTCACCCCGGACAGCGCGGCCGGGGCGAAGGGCTACCGCTGCGTGACGCCCCCTCTCAATGGGATCCGCTAGAGAAAAATCCAAGGAAGGAGTACCGGTCATGCCAAGATCGATCGGTCATCTGGTCATGAACATCGGCGCGGGGCGTCGCCAACGTGGGCGGGCGACGCGCGTCCTCGCCGCCGTCGCGGCCCTCGCCCTGCTGGTCGGCAGCCTCGCGCCAGCGTGGGCGATCGGTGCCGAAGTTGAAAGCGAAGGCGAAGTAGGGGGAGCCCCCCCGCCCCGCCTGGGGAACCCGGAAGCCGAACCCGGCGGCTCGGAAACGGTGCTCGAATCGCTTCCCGGTCCCGGGGTCGGCGTAGAAGTCGAAGGGGACGAAGAAGTGCCACCGATCGAAGCCGAACCGCCCGAGGAAGTGCCGATGCCCGAAGCGGCGGCCCCGGCCGAGACGGAAACGGAAGCTCCTCCTCCGAGCGCCCCCGCCACCCCGGCACCCGCCCCGCCGGCCGCACCCCCGACGCCGGAATACACGCCGCCGCCGGTCCCGCCCACCTATGAAACGTCCCCGCCGCCGAACCCCCAGCCGGTGCAGAACGAACCGATCGTGGAACCGCCGTCAGGCCCTGAAGCACGGAAGCCGCAGCAAATCGCCGTGGCACCGGAAGCTCCGCCGCCGCCTCCCGCTCCGGTAGAAGAACCCGCGCCGATCGAACCGGGACAAAGCGAAGCGCCCCCCGCCCAGGCCGCGGTCCTGCCCCCCGACACCGGCAGGCAGGGACCGGGCCGGATCGCCCCGGGACGCTCCTCCTACACCGTGCATCCGGGCGACTGCCTCTGGTCGATCGCCGCGGCTCTCCTGCCGCGGGGTGCCGACGACGCACGGGTCGCCGCCGAGGTGGCGAGGCTCTGGCGCCTCAACGCGGATCGGATCGGCACGGGTGATCCGGACGTGATCCTGGTCGGCACCACCCTCCGGATCGCGTAGATGCCGGCGGCGATCCCGGAGGATGACCGAGATCGCGGTCGGGCGGGACGCCCGGCCGCGATCGGTCGGGGAGGGACCCGGCGGTGACCCCCGACCGACGGGTGGGACCGGATGCCGCCGGGGGCTTCGGGCTGGACGCGGTCCCGGTCCGTCCGGCTGCAGAGAGGGACGCCGCGCGAGAACGCGAGGAGCGCATCCACCTGGTCGTGGAGCGCCCACGACGAGGCCTCCGGGGTGTGCTCGGTGTCGGCGCCGTCCTCCTCGTCCTCGTGGTCGTCCTGCTCCTCGTCTGGGCATCGCGGTAGCGCGTCATCGGCCTCCACGCCGCCGTCCCGCGACTACCCCGGGGTGGCGTCGACCCCGCGCCCTGCCGCAGTCCGCCGATCCTCCCTCGCGGAGGGGGACTAGCGGGGGATGCTCTTGCCGTGGCGCCGGTCCTCGCGCGAGGCGAAGGGCCGCCAAGGTGCGCTGAGCGGGACCACGTCGAGCTTAGGCTCGCGCCCCTCGAAGCGCTCGGCGACGCTCCGGGGAGCAGGGTCGTCTCGCCCGGTCTGCTGCGTCATCGGCATCTCCTCGGTCCTCGGCACATACATCACGTTAGATCAGCGCGATCACGAGCGCAACGATCGCAAACCCGGAGGCGACGAGCCCGATCGCGAAATACCCGTAACCGGCGGCGAAGTCCTCATGCGCCTGCGCCAACAGTGGGGCGTTGACCTCAGCGGCGGCGGCTAGGTCGTAGGAGGCCCGCGCCCGGACGTCCTCGGGTGGAAGGGTCCCCAGGTCAGGGTCGTCGAGGTAGGCCGCGAGCGCCCCCGCGCCGATGTCGCGGAGCTGCGGTCGGGTCAGCACGAGCCGCTGCAGGACGTGGAGCGCGCACCACAGCGAGCCGCGACGGCGACGATCACGAGGACGCGAAAGAGACCGCCCGCCACGCCGTCGGCACCGCCGCTCTGACTCGCGGCGGTCGCGAGCAGGCCGAGCAGGATGCCGACGAACCCGACCAGCTCGCGGGCACGACTGTTGATCCGAGCCGCCTCGCCGAGCTGTGCATCGACGACGCGGCGAGCCGTCTCCTCGAGCCAGGCGGTCGTCGCCGGTTCCATGCGACGAAATTAGCGAGATCGACGGCCGCGCGGATCCGCTCGCGCCTGCCCGCACGGAATTTCTTCCCGCCACCCGGTGCAACCGGACTCCTCCGAGGCCCATGGGCGTGCAACGACGTCCGACCCGAAGGAGCCCACAGTGGATCTCGAAGCGCTCGCCCAACTACCCGCCGGCGAACTGGTCGCCGCGGCGACCATCAAGGCCGAATCGGTCATCCGGTCGGCCGCCGTCTCCGTCAAACCCGACCCCAACGGGCTGCCGGGGATGCCCGCGGCGACCAAACTGGTCGACGGCCTCGCGGCCTTCGTCCTCCTCGCCTGCGTCGCCGGCTTCCTCCTCGGCGTCGGCCAGTGGGCGCTGGGCTCCAAAACCTCGAACTTCAGCCAGTCGGACTCGGGTAAAAGCAAGGTCCTCGTCTCGGTACTCGGCGCCTTCGCCGTCGGCGCCGTGGCCGCGATCATCAACTTCTTCCTCGCCGCCGGGACGGCGCTCAAATGAGCACCGTCGGAAAGGGTGAGGGCAGGCTCCCGCGCCGCGCGGCGCCGCTCCTCGCCGCGCTGGCCGCGGGCGCCCTCCTCGGACGCGCCACCGCCCCCTCACCGAGCCCGGCGCCGGCCCCTCCCGCCGTCCGCTCCACGCCGGGAGATGCCGGCACGCGGATCGCCGCCGGCGTCCCGGTCTCCTTCCCTGAGACCCGGGCCGGGGCCGCCACGGCGGCGGCCGCCTACCAGCAGGCCTTCGCCGGACCAGCGGTCCTTCGACCCGGCGTACTTCGCGCCCGGATCGAGGCGCTCGCCACGCCCGATTACGCCGAGCAGATGCTCGTCGCAAACTCACCGGGAGCGGGACGGCTCGCCGCCGGGCCGATCGGCATCGGCCTCGCCCACGGCCTGCGCACGATCTACGCGGCGGTGCCGATCGGGTATCGGGTCGCGCGGTTCGGATCAGGCCGGGCGGAGGTCGAGACCTGGGGTCTGACCCTGCTCGGCAACGCGGGAGCGGTACAGCCGGCCGCGTGGTTCGGACTCGCCCACACCGAACTCGCCTGGGTCGGCGGTCGCTGGCGGATCGCGGCGACCGAATCGGGCTTCGGGCCGACCCCCCGGCTCGCGACGAAGCCCGGCCCCCTCGGCGGCTACGACATCCTCGACCTGGCGCGCTCGCTCCACGGCTACGCGCTCGCCCCGTAGCCATGGCCGCCGCGAGGAGGACAGGCGTCGGCAGAGGCGTGGCCGCGGCCTTCTGCGTGCTGCTCTCGATGCTCGCCATCCTGGCCTGGCCCAACCCGCCGCAGGCGAGGGCGAACGTCCCCTGCTCGGTCGGGACCGCGCCGATCGGCGCGGTCACCGGCGCGGTCGGTCTCGGCAACCCTGTCGGCGATGCCTGCGACAAGGTCTCGGGCGCGGTCGAAGCCGCCGCGGGGGGAGCCGTCGGCAAGCTCGCCTCTCCGGTCACCGGAGCGTTGAAGGGCCTCGGGAACGACGTCTTCGAACAGCTGACCAGCTGGGTGTCGGAAGGCGCGAGCTGGCTGATGGGCCAGGTGGTGAAGGCGATCGACTCCTCGACCACGCCGCGGCTCGACACCGAAGGCTTCCTCGCCGCCTACGGGCGGATGGCGGCGATCGCCGCGGTGATGGCCTGCGCGATGCTGCTGCTCGCGGTTCTCGAGGGAATCGCCCAGGGCAGCCCGGGACTGTTGGCTCGCGTGGTGCTCGTCAACGTGCCGCTCGCCTTCCTCGGCACCTCCCTTGCCTTCGTCGTCGTACAGCTCCTGCTCGGGGTCACCGACGGGCTCTCGGCGGCCATCGCCGACGCCTCCCACCACGACTCGACCCGCTTCTTCGAAGCCGCGATCGGCGATCTCGGCCACATCGGCGCCCAGCCCGGCGCCCACGTCAAGGAAGCAGGCGGGGGGATACCCGCGGCGGCGGGCACGGCGGGCGAAGCCGAGGGTGCGGTCGCCGTCCCCCTCTTCGTCGGCTTCATCGCCGCCATCGTCGGCGCATTCGCCGCCTTCTTCGTCTGGCTCGAGCTGGTCATGCGCGACGCGGCGATCTACGCCGTCTCGCTCTTCATGCCACTCGCCCTGGCCGCCTCGATATGGCCGCGCTGGACCGGGGCGCTTCGGCGGACCGGCGAGCTGCTGGTGGCGGTGATCGGCTCGAAGTTCGTGATCGTCGCGATCGTCTCACTGGCGGCGAGCCTGGTCGCCGAAGAAGGCGGCTCGGTCGAGCACGTCCTTGCCGCCGCGGCGCTGATGTGCCTGGCCTGCTTCGCGCCGTTCGTCCTCCTGCGGCTGATCCCCTTCTCCGAGGGCGCGATGGCGGCCGCGTACGGGCGGCGCTCTGCCGCGGGCGGCGCGGTCAGCGCCGTGCAGATCGGCTCCGACGTCCAGATCCTCCGCAACATGGGCCGCTCCTCGGAGGGCTCCGGGGTCAGCCTCTGGAACGCCGCGGAAGGCGGCGGCGGGAAGGGCGGCGGAGGCGGAGGTTCCGCCGGCGGCGCCCTGAAGGCGCCGGGCGGACCCGGAGGCCCCGGCACGAGCGGCGGCGGTCCCGCCGGGTCCGCGGCCGCCGGCGGCGGGTCCGGCGCAGGTGGCGCCCCCGCCGGCGCCGTGGCGAGGGCGGAGGGGGGTCCGGCCGCGGCGGCGGCTGTCCCGGTGGCGGCGGCGCGCGGGGCGAAAGGCGCCGCCGGACGCCTTTCACAGACCGCGACCACCCAACAGGGCGGGGGCTCCGAGGACGGCACGGGCGGTTCCACCGGGAGCGGGTCCGCCGAGCGGGGATCGCAAGGCCCCACTCCCTCTCCCGGCGGCCCCTCCTCCCCACTGCGACCACGGCCCGAGACTCCCTCGGAGGCGCGCGCGCCCGAGGCGGGCGACCCGCCGCGGGCCCCGGGTGAGCGCCCGCCGCGCCCGGTAGGCGACTCTCCGGCGCCCCGGGATGGCGGCGGCGAGGGCGGGAACGGGGGTGCGTCGTGAGCCGCCGCTACCGCTTCGGCCCGATCGAGCGGCGGCCGCTCGTCGGCCCGCTGCGCGCCGGGCAGTTCGTCGTCCTCGCGGTCGGCGCTGCCCTCGGGCTGGCCGCGCTCTATGCGCTGCGCAGCCTCCTAGGGATGGGCCTCGCCCTCGCGCTGCTCGCCGGCGCCACCGTGGTGATCGCGCTGCCGGTCGAGGGCCGCACCGCGGAGGAATGGGCGCCGGCCGCGGGTCGTTGGGCGATCCGCAGGCGGGCCGCCTCCCGGGGATGGCGCAACCAGGCAGCCGGTGCGGGCACCCGCGTCGACGCCGCCGGCGAGGCCCACCACGAGCTCGCCCTGCCGCCCGAGCTGGCGGGCCTCGAACTGCGCGCCGTGCCCTACGGCTCGGGCGAGGTCGGGGTCATGCGCGACCCGCGCGCCGGCACCTACACCGCCGCCCTGGCTGTCCAGAGCGGCCCCTTCATCCTGCGTGACTCCGGGGAGCAGGAGCGGGCGCTCGACGCCTGGGGTGACGTGCTCGCCTCCACCACCCGCGACGGCTCACCGGTACGGCGGGTGCAATGGCTCGAGCAGACCGCGCCGGCGCTCGGCGACGAGCTGGCGGCCCACTTCCACGCCGCCCGCGACCGGGCGGTGCCGCTCGAGTCAGACCTCGTGCGCTCCTACGTCGAGCTGGTCGAGGCGGCGGCTCCCTCGGCGACCGAGCACGAGGTGCTGATCGGCGTACAGATCGACGAACGCCGCGCGGGGCGTGAGCTCCGCCGCCGCGGCGGCGGCGTCGAGGCGGCCTGCGCGGTGGCGCTGCGCGAGGCCGAGTCGCTCGCCGAGCGCCTGGCGATGGCCGACGTCTCGGTCTCCGGCCTGCTGCAACCGCGCCAGTACGCAGCGCACCTGCGCGATGCCTACGACCCCTTCGGCCGCCGCGGGCGCGAGCGGCTCTCCCTCGCCGATCCCGGTCGCGAGGGCGCCGAGCCTGCTCTGATGGGGCCCGCGGCGACCGAGGAGTCCTGGTCGCACTTCCACACCGACTCGGCCTGGCACACCACCTGGTGGATCTCCTCCTGGCCGCGCTCGGAGGTCGGGCCGATGTTCCTGGTGCCGCTGTTGATGGCGGCCGGGGTGCTGCGGACGGTCGCGGTGACGATCGAGCCGGTCCCCTACTCGGTCGCGATGCGTCGGGCCGAGGCCGCACAGACCGCCGAGGTCGCCGACGAGATGGCACGGGTGCGACAGGGATTCGTCACCACCGCACGCACCCGTCGTCGCGCGCAGGCCGTCTCGCGGCGCGAGGAGGAGCTGGCCGACGGCCACGCCGAGCTGCGCTTCTCGGGCTGGCTGCGGGCGACCGCCCCTGGCCTCGAGGAGCTCGAGCGGGCCGAGGGAGACGTCGAGCACGCCGCCGCCCTCGCCCGCCTCGGACTGCAACGCGCCTACGGCGAGCAGGCCGCCGCCTTCGCCAACACCCTCCTCCTCGCCGGAGGGCTGAAGTGAGACGACTGGTCTGCGAGCGTCCCGGCCACAGCGCCACCACGGCCCACCTCTGCGCCGCCTACCCGTTCATCGCCGACGGCGGCCCCCGCCGGCCGGGCGTCTACATCGGCCGCGACGCCTACGGCGGCGCCTTCACCTACGACCCATGGCTGCTCTACCCCGATCCTCTCCCCGGACCGAACATGCTCGTGCTCGGTGGGCTCGGCACCCGCAAGTCGACGCTGGTCAAGAGCTATCTCTACCGCCAGATCCTGCACGGGCGCCAGGCCTGGGTACTCGACCCGAAGGGCGAGTACGGACCCCTCGCCAGGGCACTCGGTCTGACGCCGATCGCCCTCCGCCCCGGTGGGGAGATCCGCCTCAACCCGATCACCCGCCGCGGCGGACAGGAGGCACGGCTGGGCGTCCTGCGCTCGGTCGCGGCGTCCGCGCTCCGGCGCGATCTGGGCCCCGAGGAGGACGCGGGCCTTCGGGTCGCGCTGGGGCAGGTCGACGGGGAGCGCGGCGCGCGTGAGCCGACCCTCCCCGACGTGGTCGAGGCGCTGCTTCATCCGCGCGAGGCGATGGTGCAGGGGGTCTCGGCGGCGAGCGCAGAGGACCTGGCGACGGCCTGTCGACAGGTGGCACTCGGCCTGCAGCGGCTCTGCGCCGGAGACCTGCGCGGCATGTTCGACGGCGAGACCTCGGCGGGGATAGACCTCGACGCTCCGCTGGTCGTGATCGACCTCTCCGCGGTCCGCGACTTCGCGGCAATAGGGATCCTGATGGCCTGCGCGGGCGCCTGGCAGCAGGCGATCCTCGCCGAGCGCAAGCGCGCCGCCGAGGAGGAAGGGGTCGCCACGCCGCAGATGATCATGGTGGTCGAGGAGGGCTGGCGCCTCGGAGGCCACATCGGTGCGGCCGAATGGTTGCTCGAGAACTTCAAGCTCTGCCGAGGCCTCGGCATCCAGAACATCCTCGTCGTCCACCGGCTCTCGGACCTCGGCGCGTCAGGGGACGAGGGAAGCCGCGAGGCGCGGATCGCCGAAGGCCTGATCGACGACGCCGACACGATCGTCATCCATCGCCAGTCACCCGATCAGCGAGAAGTGATGAGGTCGCAGCTGGGTCGCAGCCTCAGCGAGGCCGAACTTGTCATCACCTCGCGGGCGGGCGAAGCGCTGTGGGTGGTCGGCCGGAACTCCTTCCTGGTCTCCCATCGCATCTCCTCGATCGAGCGGGCGATCGTCTTCACCGACTGGCGGATGTCGGGGCCGCCCCCGGCGGCGGTCTGATGGACGGCTCCGACGAGCGGGCGCTCTACTTGGGGCTCGGTCTCGCCGCGGCGCTCCTCCTGGCGCTGATCTGGGCGACCGGCGCCCTCGCCGGCGCCGTCCTCGGGTCGGGCCCGGCGACGGTCGCACCGGGCGAGACCCTCGCGGTCGCCCTACGCCTGCCCCTCCACCTCGGTGACCCCCGCGTCGCCTGGCCGTCGCCGGCGCGGGGGCGACTGCCCGGTGCGGCCGGCGTCTACCTCACCGGCACGTTCCTCCTCGGGCTTGTCGCCGCGGCGGTCGCATTGGCTTGGCGGACGGCGCGGGGCTTCGAGCTGCCATCGTCGTGGCGTGGCCGTGAACGACCGCCCGCGGCCGCCTGGGCGAGCGACCGCGAACTGGCGCCACTACGGGTCCCCGAGCCGCAGCCGGGACGGCTGACCCTCGGTCGCCGGGGCCGCAGGCTGCTCGCAGCCGAGGCGGGGCAGTCGGTGATCGTCTTCGGCCCGACCCGCACCCACAAGACCTCGGGCCTGATCATCCCGGCCCTGCTCGAGTGGGAGGGGCCGGTCCTCTGCACCTCGGTCAAGACCGACCTGATCGAGCCGACCATCGGGCGCCGCGAAGCGCTCGGCGAGGAGGTCTGGGTCTTCGACCCCGCGCAGCAGACCGAATACCAAGGGGCCCAGGCCAGCCCGCTCCACGGCGCCGGCGACTGGCCGGGCGCGCTCCGGGTGGCCCACTGGCTGGCCGGTGCGGCGAAGACCGGGGCACGGGACCTGAGCGACGCCGACTTCTGGTTCGCCAACGCCGAGAAGCTGATCGCGCCCCTCCTCCTCGCTG
This sequence comes from Solirubrobacterales bacterium, assembly GCA_035547475.1. GTDB lineage: Bacteria > Actinomycetota > Thermoleophilia > Solirubrobacterales > 70-9 > VAYN01. The sequence continues at coordinate 19,232 of DASZUW010000108.1, read as the reverse complement.
CGGTGAGGAAGGGGAAGCCGATGGCGCAAGTCGTCGCATGGCTCGACGAAGGCCCCGAAAAGTGCGAGGCGGCGGTGACGCCGATCCTCGAGCAAGCAAAACAGCAGGAGGCCAAGCGCGCCTTCCTCGCCACGCAGAACCGCGAGGAGCGGCAGCGCTCCTCGGTCTACACCACGGCCGAGACGATCCTCGCCGCCTTCGCCGACCCGCGCGTCGCGGACGAGACGGCGAGGTCCGATTACACCCCCGAGCGCCTGCTCGCGGGATCGAACACCCTCTACCTGGTCTCCCCGCGCGGCGAGCAGGAGCGTCTGCGGACCGTGTTCTCGACCCTGATCCAGGAGCTCCTGGCGACGGTCGAGGAGCGCGCGAGCAAGGCCGGCAGGCCGATCTCACCCTCCCTCCTGCTGCTGCTCGACGAGTGCGCGAACATCGCCCCCTTTCCGGGCCTCGACGAGGTCGCCTCGACCGCCTCGGGCCTCGGGGTGCAGCTGGTCACCGCCTTCCACGACATCTCCCAGGCCCAGGCGCGCTTCGGCCGCCGGGCGGCAACGATCGTGAACAATCACCACGCCAAGCTGATCGGCCGCGGGGTCTCGGACATCGAGACGCTCGACTACTTCTCGCGGTTGATCGGCGCCGGCGAGTTCGAGCAGCGCTCGGTCTCGACGCAGCGTGGTGCGCGCGCACACCGCTCGCAGACCGAAGGCGACACCTACCGGGAGCTGGCCCCGGCCCACGTCCTGCGGCAGAGCGCCGAGGCGAGCGCGCTTCTGGTCTACGGGAGCCTGCCGCCGACGACGATAGCGATGCGGCCGTGGTACAGGGAAAGTGCCCTTCGTGAGCTACATGAAGGACCAAGGCCGTCCGAGGAGGCGTCGAATGACAAGTCCCGCCCACCGGGACCACGCTGAAGGCGAAGGATCGTCCAGGGCTATCGCACCACAACGTCTGCGAGCTGTCGGGCCACGTCGCGGCGTCGCGGCGTCGCCTCGGTCCCGCGCTCTCGAGAGCAGACGTCTGCGAACACCGAATCCGAGACCGGCCCCCGTCAGGAGATCAACGAGAACGCCGCACGCCGCCCGCCGAAACGACAGGTCCGCCCAATGCCTTTTCCCCTCAACTTCCACGCACAGAGCGCGCAGAAGTGGGCGTTCCGGCCCCCGATCGGGTGAGTACCGTTCTCCAGTCCGTATGAGCACAGTCATCCCGCCAGGAGTCCCAGCCTTGTTCGAGATCGTCAGCGATGAGCAGCAGGGGGAGCACCGCTTCATCCGGATCGTGCCGAAAGCTCCCGACAGCCTGGCGGCAGATCTGGCGCCCCGGATCACGCGGCCTTACTTCGACGAAGAGACGGCGCGGGACCGCATCATCAGAGCCGCGCGGGAGCTAGAGATATTCTCCGGAGAGGAATTGGACGCCGACGATCCTCGGATCGAAGCGGTCGTGGCCGAGGAGCGGGACGCCGTCCTCCCAGCTGCCTGGAAAGGCGATCGACCGAAACAGCTCGATGTGCAGCGAAGCGAGTTCGGGGAGATCGTGGCGGCAGAGGTCTTAAGCAGCCTCTTCGAAACGCGCATCCCAACCTCGCGGATCGCCCACAAGGAGACGCCCGACCAGCAGACCCGCGGCGCTGATGTCATGGGTATCGAGGGCGATGAGCCGCAATTGCTGCTGATCCTGACGGAGGTGAAGGGATCGACTGATTCCAAGACGCCTCCGGGAGTAATCCCCGACATGGAAGCCAAACTTAAAGGACTTGTAGAAAATCGCCGAGCCCTGTTGCAGGAGCTGATCTGGCTCCGCGACCACAGTTCGGAGGCACACACCCGCGAGTGCGCGACGATCTGCGTCTCGTTCCAGCTGAGGCAGCCAATCTTCGGCCTGCTCCTCGCTCCGATTCTGATCCGCACCGCGAGCAAAGAGGGCGCATCGGACGCGGGCGGCTTCCGAGAATCCCCTGAGACTTTCGGATGTCCGATCCGTTTCGTCTCGGTCATCGTTGAGCCAGACCTCTTCGAACTCGCCGGGGAGACCTATGCACTGGCGAGGAGAAAGGCGGCATGACAGCCGCGGATCGCATCGATGCCTACGTCCAAGCGTTCGACTCACAAGGAGGCGATCGGGTCTTGGGGCGGGCCGAGCTGGCCTTCTTCTCCGAGCTGCTCGACGCTGCGCCCCGTTCCCCGCTCGAACGTGACGAGATCGACGCGAACGAGGTGGCGTGGGGCTTCGAGAGTCTCGCCCTCGCCTCCCAGGGCGAGACGTCCGACGACGAGATCATCCGACTGTTCGACACTGCCTTCCGCGTGAGGGCGTCGACGTGGAAGCACGACGAGGCGCCTCGTCCGATCGATCTGTGGATGCTGGTCGTCAGTGGTCTCTGTGCGCAAAAACAGCCGGAGCTGCGACTCACTCTGCAGAGGACTGATCTCGACCTTCCAGTCCCTGGCGATGCCAGTTGGTCGGAGAGGCTCTGGATCGGCTGCGTCCGGTCGTTCGCTCTCTCGGCGCGAAAGGCCTCCTCGTGGGAGGACATCGAGGAATCATTCGCTGCGGTCGAGGCGCTCGCGCGCGAGCAGGTCGGCCTCTCGGCGACCACCGACGATGGCACCGGCCACGAGTTTCGACGTGAGCTCGGCTTGAGCCACATGGCCGAGGCGATCGCGATAGTCGCAAGGTTCCTGAGACTCGGCGAGCCGAGCAATATCCGCTCGGCCGTACAGAGGCATTCCGAGCATGCGCGTTTCCTGCTCTCGGGGATTGGTGACCCGGATCTGGAGCTCGCCGCCAAGACCCTGGAGCCTGCTCTGGCGGTGATGGCCAACTCGTCGATCTGGTCGAACACGAGCCGCCTGTCCGAGGCAGCCCGGGGGTTCGCCCAGCACCTCGCCGAGAAAGTCGACGGGCCGGTTTCGGAACTTTGGTTCTCTCAACGAGAAGCACTGCGTCAGAGCCTGCTCGATCCGGTGAAGGCGGCGATCAGCATCGAGATGCCGACCAGTGCAGGAAAGACCCTCCTCGCGGAGTTGGCGATCGTCCAGACCCTGGCTCTCAATCCGGATTCTTCGATTGCCTATGTGGTCCCCACGCGAGCGCTGGTCAATCAGATCACCAGGAGACTCCGCGCAGACATCGAGGGTGCGGCGCTGGACGGCCAACGGCCGGTCACCGTCGAGTCGGCGGTGCCAGTCTTGGAGCTCGACCCGCTGGAGGAGGGGATGCTCCGTGACCGGCCAGACGTTCTGGTGACGACCCCCGAGAAGCTGGACCTGCTCGTCCGGGCAGAGCACCCTGCCGTGGCGAAACTTTCCCTGATCGTCGTCGATGAGGCGCACCACATCTCGGAGGAGGGCCGAGGACCTCGGCTCGAGCTCCTGCTCGCGACGCTGAAACGTGAGCGCGGTCAGTTCTGCCGCTTTCTTCTTCTCACCCCGTTCTTGCCGAACGCGAGCGAGTTGGCGCGATGGCTCGGCGAGGAGAACAACGCTGTGGTTCGGGTCAACTGGAAGCCTGCGGAACAACTCCGAGCTTCCGTTCGCTGGAGGCGCAGCAACGGGGTCTATTCCGACGTCATGAAGCTCCTCCCCTCCCAGACCCAGTCCTCATCGTGGGACGGCACGGAGTTGGTCCTCGGGGTTGCGTCCGATCAGGACCATCAGCCGGGAAAAACCCGCGTGAGTGCTTCCGCCGCCCTAGCCCTCGCAAGGAGGGAAGGAGGAGGGGTCCTCGTCCTGACCAAAGGTCCAGGTACCGCCGAGACCCGCGCCCGAGACATCGTGGACATGGCCGGAGACCGAGGCGTTGGGGACCGAAAGGAGGACACGCTCGTCGAGGATGCGGCGAGCTACGTCAGTTCCGAGCTCGGGGACGATTTCCCCCTGGCCGAACTTCTCCGAGAAGGAGTCGGCTTCCATCATGCGGGACTCCCCCCGGAGGTCCGATCGTTGGTCGAGGTCCTCCTTGAACGCGACGCACTTCGGATCATCTGTGGCACGACCACCCTCGCCCAGGGCGTCAATTTCCCTCTCTCCAGTGTCATCGTCGAGATCCTGAAAGTCCCGCAGGGGCGTGGGATGCCCTACAGAGCCCTCACCTATGCCGAATTCTGGAATATCGCCGGACGGGCGGGAAGGGCGCTGAAGGATCCGGTTGGTCTCGTGCTCTACCCGGCCGCTTCGCCGGCAGACGAGAACATCTTTCGCGAATATCTCAAGAATGAGGCCAGGGACGTCGTATCGGCCTTGGCCGAGGTGTTGGTCGGTCTTGACGAGTCGCAGGAGGAGTATGGCCTCAAGCTGGTCCGCAACCGTCCAGCCCTCAGTCAGTTCCTGCAGTATCTGGCGCATGCGCTGAGGGTCGCGGGCTACGACCGAGCGGTGGCTGAGGTCGAGGAAATCCTGCGCTCCTCGCTCGCGTTCCACCGTCTCGAGCGCAATGATCGTGCCTCGGCCGAGCAGCTGATCCGATGGTCCACCGGCTTCCTCGAGCGGAGTCGTGGGGAGAAACTGCTCGGCGTCGCAGATGTCACCGGACTCTCGCTTCCGAGTGTCGGCCTTCTGAACGCAACCCTGCCGGCGACCGCTCGTGATCGAGACTTCTGGGATCCCGAGCATCTCTTCGGAGAAGACCTCGAGCCGCTCACGAAAGTCGTCGAACTGCTGGCCGAGGTCCCAGAGATGAGCCTTGCCCCCAGCGACGAAGAGGGCGGGATCAACGCCCGACGGGTCGCCGGCATCCTTCGTGATTGGGTCGCCGGGAAAAGGCTGCCGGAGATCACCCAGGAGTGGTATTCGGAGACCTCGACCGACACGCTGCAGAAAGCCGGTCGCTACCTCTTTCGGAGTCTCACCAGTCAGCTGCCGTGGGGTATGAGTGCGCTGCAAGCGCTGAGCGGCGTCGCCAAGGACGAAAGCTCCGAGGCAAGGCGGGCCCGCCAGGCGCCGGCAATGGCCTACTACGGGGTCTCCGACCCCGATGCCCTCGCCCTCCGGATGGTCGGTGTCCCGCGCGCCGCCGCCGCCGTCCTCGGGCGCGATTCGCCCGGCGAGTTCGAGTCCTTCGGAGAGGCGCGCTCGTGGGTCGCCGGTCGGCCGGCGGAGAGCTGGCGTGAGGCGGATCGTGCCCGGGGCCTGGATGCCGGTGTCCTCGAAAGAGTTTGGCGATCCATCGGCGGCGGGACCGCCTAGGGCCTTCGGCGCCGTAGCGCTCAGGCCAGACCAAGGCGACGGACCGCCTCCGAGCATTTGGGGCCACCCAGGACATAGGAGCACTCGACCGGATTCTCATCGCCCTCCACCGGCTCGGTTATGCCGTCGCGCTCCAGAACACGGAGGTGGTAGCTGATCGTCGCGAGGCTGGTCCCATCGTCGACGTATTCGGAGAGAAATCGCCGCGCCGAGAGAGGCCCGCTCGAGTGCCAAAGGGCCTCGATCAATCTTTTTCGGATCGGGTGTCCGACGATCCCATCAATTGCATCAGTCACCTGTGCGCCTCCATGGACCTAATTCCCCTGAGCGCCGTCAGCGTACCGACCCATGCGCTCTAGGCCAATGCGCTCCCTACCGTTACGCTCTGGTCCGTTCGGTCGGGAGCCACAACGCTCTCAGACGTGTCGGGCCCGATCCACGAAGATGCCGAACTTGCCAGCCGAGCCTTCGGGGACCGGATGCGTGAACTGCGGGCGAGGGAAGGCATCTCTCAAGACGGACTCGCCCATGCCTCCGGCATCCACTCGACCAGCATCGGCCGCATCGAGCGCGGTGGCCGGGAGCCGCGCCTGACGACGATCCTGCGCCTCGCTCACGGTCTCGGCGTCGAACCCGGCGAGCTCGTCGACGATCTCGACGCCTAGCGAACCTCGTCGGGATCTCCCGACCGCCCGTACGGCTCACACTGCTCGACGACGGCCATCACACCAGACGGCAGGTGGAACTCGACCCACCAACGGCGCGCGGCAGGATCCTCGACGAGGAGGACTTCGGTGTCGATCGGATCGAGCATCAGGCTCTGGCGGTCGTCAAGCAGGATGTCGACGGCCTGATCGTCGGGCGGCAGCGTCTGAACCCGGGTGAGCCGACCCTCCAGGGTCGCGCCGCCGAAGGTGCCGCGGAAGTGGACGAGCACGCGGACCTCCCGGCCGAGCAGACCCTGCATCTGGGCGAGACCGTCCGCGAACATGATCTTCTTCACCGGATTCACCGGCGATGAAGGGGTGAGGCTCACGAGTTCTCCCCCCTTTCGTCGAGGAGCCGGCGCAGCCGCGCGCGCCCCTCCGCCAGCGAACGGTTCACCTTGGTCCGCGTCCAGCCGCAACGCGTGCCGATCTCGGCGTAGGTGTGGCCGAGCGCCAGGAGGATCACGGCCCGGCACTCGTCGGCCTTCAAGCTCGCCAGTGCCCGCTCGAAGTCCTTCACCTCTTCGGCGGCCACCGCCAGCTCCGCGGGCCCACGGTCCCCGGCGAGGAGGCCGACCCCGGCCTCGATCTCTAAGCGCTCGGCGGAGTCCTCCGCAACGACCGCCCGGCGTTCGCGCCGGCGACGGGCGATCCCCCAGGCACACCGCTTCACCACCACGAGCATCCACCGCCGCGCCTCGTCGTCTTCCTCACCTTCGAAACGGGCGAGGAACTGGACGCAGGCGTCGCCGAGTGCGTCCTCGGCGTCCTGCTTGCGCTCGGAGTGAAAGCGCGCCTGGTGAAGAAACCGGGCGCCGTGCTCGCGCATGAGGCGATCGAGAAGATCGGCGTTGCGATCGTTCCTCTCTTGACGTGGGGGCTGTCGCCGGGAGGCCATGCGGCCCGTCCGCACGCCGCAGGCGTGCGAACCTCGGGCCGTCCGGCCTCCCAGCGGCCGCGCCCTCCCGGTCCCCGGTTCAGCGGATGCTCAGACCTCGATCTCGAAGGCGCGCTCGGCGCTCTGCACCCGCTCGTGCTCGAGCTGCCGCTGGACCCGCTCGAGCCGCTGCTGTGCGGCCTGGCGCTCGCGTCGGCGGGCGGCGTCGCCCGAGCGCGGCCCCAGCGGGTCGCCGTCGGGTGACGTGATCCCGTAGCGCAGGCGATGGGCATAGATCAGGTCGGCGCCCTCGTCCCAGTGGCGCGCGAGCCTCGGGGCGTCCGGGTAGGGGCCGAGGGCGCCCAGGAGCGGCCCGGTCGTCGTCAGCCTCTCGGCGGCGACCTGCATCCTGCGGAGCTGCACCATCCGCTCCTCCACCATCCGAAGTTCGAGACGCGCCTCGGATGACCGGGCGGGCGGCTCAGGCTCCGCCGCGGCCTCGCGGGCGAGACCCTCGCGCTCGGCATCGAGGCGGCCGAGCTGGGAGCCGGCCTGGCGCTCGAGGCGGGCGAGACGATCCGCCGCCCGCGGGTCGGTCTCGGCGGATCGTTGGGCGGCCAGCGCCTGTAGGCGCTCCCTCCCGGAGGAGATGCGCCGATCGAGTGCCGCCAGTCGTTCGGCCGCGGGGGAGGGACCGCCGGCATCGGTAAGGGCGCGCTCGAGCTCGGCGCGACGGCGGGCCAGCTCGACCGGCCCGAGGGTCTCCAACCGCTTGCGGGCGTCGACCTCGAGCGCCGGGTACTCGCCCGCCACCCGCTCGGCGCCGTGGCGCAGGTCGTGGAGCGGGTCGACGATCTCCCTCTTGCCGGGGCCGAGCTCGGCGTCGGTCAGCTCGATCGCGGCGACGCCGTAGGCGACCGTCTCGCCACGCGCGCGAGAGACCGCGACCAGGAAGTCCTCGCTGCTGATCCCCGGGTCGAGCAGGATGTAGGAGCCGTCGAAGGTCTTTCCCTGCGCGGCATAGGTGGTCAGGGCGTAGGCGTGTTCGATCGCCGGGTCGCCCTCCGGCGTCGTCCGGCGCAGGTACTCGGGGCGGAGGATCGCCCCGCCCTCCTCGCCACCGAGCCGCCTCAGCCCGAGGCTTCCATCGCCGCGGTCGACCTCGATCACCTCCCAGCGCTCGCGGTTGTCGACCTCGGGGGTGTTGACCCGGGTCATCACCCGGTCGCCGACACGGAATTCGGCCCCCGCGACCCGCAGCCCCTCGCCGAGTTCCCCGCGACCGAGGCGGAACTCCTGCGCCATCTGGTTGAGGCGGGCGACGTCGTCGTTGCGCCGCGCGATCATCACCGCGTCGGAGCCTGAGGCGAAGGCGCGGTGCCAGTCGAGGGCCAATGCCTCGAGCGCCTCCTCGTGGCCGTCAGCGATCCGCAGCCGCTCGTCGGCGGCGAGCACGTCGAGGGCGTCGGAGCCGCGGCCCTCGTGGGCGAGGCGGACGACCTCGCGGTCGACCTCCGAGCGCTGGCGGCGGATCTCGGTCAGCTCGACCGTCTCGAGCCGGCGGGCCAGGTGCGCGTAGATCCCCCCGGGGCCGACGGCACCGATCTGGCGCGGGTCGCCGATCAGCACCAGCTTGCCCTCGCAGCGCTCGACCAGCCCGAGCAGGGCGAAGGCGTGCGGCGTCGACATCGCGCTCGCCTCGTCGACGACGATCACCGTGCCGGGCGGCAGGAGGTCGAGGCCCCGTTCGGCGCGTTCGGAGATCAGGATCAGGAACTTCGCGATCGAGGTCGCCGGCAGCCCGACGTCGCGGATCTCGTTGGTCGCCGAGCGGGCGGTCGAGAGGCCGATGCCGCGGAAACCGCCCGCGGCCCAGCCCTCGGCCGCCGCCTTAAGCGCCGTCGTCTTGCCGGTGCCGGGCAGCGCCGCGACGGCGATCACCCGCTCCCCTCCCGTGGTCAGACGCGCGACCATCGCGGCCTGCTCGTCGCCGAGGTAGTCGTGGCGGGCGAGGACGGCGGCGAGCGTCGCCTCCTCGATGCGGGCGGCGCCGGCGTCGGCGCCGTCGACCGCGGCGTCGACGATCCTCCGCTCCATCTCCCAGAGACGCGGGGTCGTGTAATAGGAGGCGCCGGTCGGCTCGTGGCCGCGGTGGATCTCGACCAGCCGGTCGCCTGCGAGAAGCCCCTCGACCGCCCGCTCGAGCTCGGTCGCGTCGGCGCCCTCGCGTAGCTGCGAGGCCAGCGAGCAGAGCAGGTCGCGGCGGTCGAAGTGGCTGTGGTGCTCCTCGAGGTCGGCGAGGGCGGCGTCGACCTGGTCGGTTCCGATCGGCCGTGGTGCCCGCGCGCGGGCACCGGCGACCGCGCGGTCGATGGAGCGCTCGTCGATGCCGAACTCGGCCGCCCTCGCCACCCAGTCGGCGCGCTGGTTGTCGAAGACGACGCCGTAGTCCTTGGCCTCGCGGGTCTGGTAGGCGGCCACTTCCGCGGCCGCCGCCGTCCTCACCCCCAATTCGGCCAGCCGCTCGACGATCTCCATCCGGCGCTGGGAGAAGTGCTCGATCTCCGCCCGCGAGAAGAGCAGGAGGTCGGCGTAGCCATTCTTCACCTCGCCGAACTCGAGGCCGAGCTCCCTGGTGATCCCTGCGCGCATCACCGCCTGGAAGACGTGCCCCGCCACCTTCGCGTCGCGATGGAGCGGCGAGGAGCGCTTCGGGTTGGCCAGCGAGAGCCATTTCCCGTCGGAGAGGGCGCGGGTCATGTTGCTGGTCACCACATGCGTATGGAGGGCGGGGTCGCCGGCCCGCGAGGACCGGTGGAGGAAGCCCATCGAGACGAAGCCCGCGCCGCGCTCGAGGGTCACCCCGCCCTTCCCCCTCGCCACCCAACAGGCCTCGCGCTCGAGGCGAGCGATCCCCGCCGCGACCGCCTCGGCCTGGACCCGCAGGACGATCTCCTGTACCTCGGGAGAGCCGACGGCCCAGAGCAGCGAGACAGACTTCGGCGCCGAGAAGCGCAGGTCGTAGCCGAGGGTCGGCTCCGACTTCCGTTCCCGCCCGTCGGCGTCGTGATAGATCCGGCGCTCCGGCCGGGCGACGAGGGTCGCCCCGGTCGAGGGATCCTGACCGGCGAGGATCGCGCCGTAGTCGTCGGCATCGACTACTCCTGCGAGCCCCAGCTCCCCGGCGAGCGAGCCGAGCCAGTAGCCGGGCGCCTCGCCCGGTTTCGTGTAGTAGTCCTCCTCGCCGTCGCGCACCGCGGAGATCCAGTAACCCGCGCTCCTAGCGCCGATCTTCGTGACCCCGAGCACACCCCCATTGGCCGACGCGGGCGGCCCGTGCACCGGGTGGGACCGGAGGGTCCGTAGTGTGTCGTGCTCTTTGGCTTTGTCTCTGACTGTGGCCTGGACTGCCTGCCTACTGCCTCCTTGCCTGCCTCTTACTGGCCTTCTGAGCTCCGGCTTTGCCTCTGGCTCTTGCCTTCTGGATTGCCTGGCTTGTGACTTGCTGACTTCTTCTTCTCGCTGACTCTTTGCCTTGACTGGCTTGGCTTTTCCTGGCTTCTTGCCTTGCCTGCCTTCGGGGATCGGGCGAGGGCCGGCGGGCGGGCGTCAGCCCGCCCGCCGGCCCGAGCCGCGTGGTGGTGGCGGCCGCGGCCGTCCGGACGGGCGCAGAGGCCGGGAGGACGGAGTGGGTGAGGCCGTCGCCGAGGACGGCGAGGGTGTCGCCGGAGCGGGTCGCGCACCGGCCCGGCCTCGTCGGCGAGGAACCGGGGGCGCGGTCGGATCGCCAGGGTGGGCCTCCCTGCACCGGGTCGCCCCGGCGCTCTCCTCCCCCGCCCACCTAGCCGGCCCGAGGCGGCGACGGGCGGACTGCGCACCGAGCGCAGCGAGGGGAAGGGCGCAGCCCTTGCGCGGGCCGGCCGGCGCCGCGAAGCTGCGGCAGGTGGGCGGGGTCGATCAGGCGCGGAGCCGGGCCGCTGCCCAGATCGCCGCGCGTCTCAGGGTGTGGGCGTGACAGGGGCCGGGCTGCCGGCACCAGCAGCCGAGCGTCTCGTGCTCAAGCTCGGCCATCCGGTCGAGCGGGATCAGCCCGCGCCGCAGCCGGTCGGCGAGCCGGCGTTCGTGTCGGCGGATCGCCTCGGCCAGGGTCGGCACGACGATCACACCGGCGACCCGGCTGGGCCGGTGGGAGTAGGGATTGCCCCACTCCCCCGGCTCGCCGGTGCGCGGATCGCGCCCCCGACCGACGTAGCGGTCGTAGGGCGCCTCCATGCAGTGGACGACGCCGCCGCTCATGGCTCCCGCACGCGGATGCACTCGGCCTCGGCGGCGCGGATCATGTGCCGGGTGCCGGGCGAGTCGCCGAGCGGGTAGGCGAACAGTTCCTCCGGGCGGAGGAGCAGCATCGCCTCGTTGCGTCGGTAACCGGCCGGCTTCCCAAAGTGGTCCCAGAGCGCCGGGACCGTGGCGACGTGGAGGCCGCGGATCGGCGCCTCCCGACGGACGATGGAGTCGAGGCCGGGTGCGCCTCCCTCGATCACCACGGAGCCGGCCGGGAGGGAGTCGAGGTCGCGGCAGACCGGCTCGGGGTCGCCCCACCGGCGCGAGCCGGAGAAGAGGACCACCCGGGGCGGGGCGTGACGGGTGCTCATGCCACACCCCCCGCGACCGGCGCCGTCGACGCCGACCCCGGCACCGCATCGCGATAGGTCTCCACCAGGCCGACCGCCCGGCGGAGCCGCCGGTGGTTGCGCCCCGCCCGCTCGCAGCACGGGCAGAACTCGGGCGCGTTGCGCTGGCGCTTGATCCGGCGCTCGTCGCGGCGGGTGCCCGACCAGTAACGCGCCACCCTCCAGGTGATGCCGCGCCGGACGACCTCTGCCATGAAGGCGCTTCCCCGCCCTCGCGCATGTTCTTCGATCCGCCGCGCAAGCTCGGGCGTCCAACCGAGGTAGTGGGTCGCGAGCACCGGGCCGTCGCGCCCGTCGCGGACCCGCAGGCCGCCGTCCAGGTGGATCAGGTAGATGACGCCCTCCGGGGAGGCGGCGGCGCTCATGCCGCCACCGCCGCCGGGAGAGGATCGCCGGCGCCGACGTCCGCGCCGCCGGCGGGGTCGATGCCCTGCTCCTGCCCGGGGTCGTCCTCCTCGACCGGCGCACGCTCCTTCAGCTTCACCGGCTCCGTCACGACCACCTCCTGGCGCCGGGCGCGGTCGCGCTCCGGTCCCACGTCGCCGATCAACTCGACCACGTCGCCGACGTGGAGGGCAGCCGCGCACCTCTTGGCTTCGTCGGCCCGCAGCGGCCGGCCGGCCTCGGGGTAGCCGCCGTCCTTGACGTAGAAGGTGATCTTGGGCGGGCTGCTCGCCGGGCCGGGAGGGTTCCCGATCACGGTGATCCGACAGACCCCGATCCCGTCGTCCAGTTCCCGCCATCGTGAGATCCCGCAGATCGGCGCCAGCGCGAAGGTCCGCAACACCGGGCCGCGCTCCTTCGTCTGCCGACTCGCCTTCGTCTTCTCTGCCATCTGATCGCTCCTTTTCTCGCTCGCTCGGCCTCCTGCCGACTTGGAAGCGAAGAAGCCCGGGACCGAGCCGCGCGCACCGAGCGCCAGCGAGGGGAAGGGAGCGCAGCGACCTTGCGCGCGGCGAGGCCCGGGCTACGATGCGGAAAGTCGGCAGGAGGCTCCGCGAGCGCCGAGCTCATGGGAGGACCCCGGCCCGACCCGGCAAAAGAAAAGGGCCCGGCGCCTTAGCACCGGGCCCTGGCGGGAGAAGGTCGAAGACTAGAACGGGATGTCGTCTTCCCCGCCGCCGCCTCCGACCGCGACCGGGCCGAAGTCCGAATCGTCGGCCGGGACGTCGGAGGACCGGCTGGCCCCGTTGCCGTTGGAGCTGCCTTCACGCGAGCCGAGGAACTGGACGGTGTCGGCGATGATCTGCACCGCCTGGCGTTTGCCGCTGCCGTCTTTGGCCTCCCACTCACGCCAGTCGAGCCGTCCCTCGATCGCCACCGGCCTGCCCAGCGACAGGTAGGTCGCGCAGTTGTCGGCCAGGGCACCGAAGACGACCACGTTGAAGTAGTTCGGCTTGTCCTCCCATTGGCCGGTCTGGCCGTTCTTGCGCCTGCTGTTGACGGCCACCCGCATCTCGCAGACCGAGGTGCCGCCGCCCGTGCTGCGCAGTTCGGGGTCCTTGGTCAGGTTGCCGGTGATGACGACGACGTTCACGTTGCTTGCAGCCATTTGATGCCTCCTTCGAGAGGTGGTTCGGTTGACGACCCCGGGTAGGGCGCGTGACCGGGCGCGCGGAGCGAGCCGGAGACGGATGTCGGAGGTGAGGGAGCCCCGCCTGCGGGGCCGCAGCGCGCCCGGCTCGTGCCAGCCTGGTGGGAGTCGATCGGGACGCCTCTCCAGGGTCGCGGACATGCAGACGTTGGCCGGTGAGTCGCCACCTTGCACCGTGTCCGCCCTCGATCCGCCCTCACTCGAGACCGCCTATTCGGCATTGGCGGCGATCCACGGAAGCTCATCGTTGATCAACGGCACCTCCTCGGGATAGAGCGCCGCCCAGGCGTAGAGCTCCTCGCCGGTCAGGCGGCCTTCCTCGTAGGCGGTTGTGCGACCGTCGACCCCGAGGGCGGCGAGGCGCCGGCGGGCGTCGGTCGTGGTCGGGCGGGAGATCAGCGTGTCGGCCATGTCGGGCCTCCTTGTCTCGTGGTCCCGCCGGGTGCGGGGCCGTCGCCTCACCGGACGCACGCCGCAGGCGTGCGAAAATTCGGCGCGACGACCGCCCCCGACGTACGGGCCGGGAACTCGGGCGGTCCCTTCCGCTCGGCCGAGGCCTAGTGGTCCTCCTTCTCGAGTCGCCTGATCTCGGCGCGCAGCAGGTCCTCGTCGAGGGCGCTGTGGAGCTGCAGGTACTCGGGCCGGCTGATCGCGTCGTCGGCGTTGTAGACGAACGGCCGGGGGGCCGCGACCAGGATCTCCCGGGCGTCCTCGAGGCCGATCTCGCGGTCCTGCACGTATTCCTCGACGTACTCGCGCAGGGTCACCAGCGCGACGGCGCCGAGGGTCTCGACCCTGATCACGATCGGCTCGGCCGCCTTCCCGCCCGCGGCGGTGTCGATGCCCGCCATCTCCTGCCCGACCGCCTCGGCGTCGCCGCCGTGGAGGCGGTAGAGGTTGCGAAGCGCGAGGGTGACGGCCCAGCGCGCCTCGGCGATCAGTTGCCCGAACGGCTCCTCGTCGAACGTGGCTCCGGTGCCCTTGCCGATGGTGCGCCTCTTCTTCGCCATGACGTGCTCCTCGCTGTCGCGGCCCGCCCCCGTGGGCGGGCGACTGGCCGACCGGAAGCACGGCGGAGCCGTGCGAGGATCGGGAGGCGTCGCCCGCCAACGAGGGCGGGACGGCGGGAACGGTCGCGGCCCGTCTCGACGGCGATCGGGAACCGTGGCGGCCGCGGCGTGCTATACGAACATCTGTTCGTATGACCGAGATCGCCTGCGTCGCCATCCCCCGCTTCGCCCTGGTCGCTTCCTCCGGCCAGCGGCGGGTGGCGGCCGAGCCGATCGTGCTGCTCCGCGGGCGCGGGCCGGCCGCGACCGTGGTGGAGGCCTCCTGGCGCGCGGAAGCCCGCGGCGTCGCCCCGGGGATGTCGCGGGCGCAGGCGCTCGCCCGCTGCCCGGACGCGCGCCTGGCGCTGCCCGACCCGCTGGCCGCCGAGGAACTGTGGGCGCGCGTCCTGGCCCGGCTCGAGGGGCTGGGTGCGGCGGTCGAGGCGGGCCGACCCGGCGAGGCCTTCTTCGGCCCGGCGGGCCTCCTGCGACTGCACCGCACCGACGTCGCCGGCGTGCTCTCCGAGGTGAGGCGGGCGATGCCGCTGCGGGTGCGCGCCGCCGCGGCGCCCTCCCGCTTCGCCTCCTTCGCCGCCGCGGTGGTCGACCGCCGCCTCGCCCCCGCCATGGACCGCGGGGACGAGCGCACGGTCGCCGCCGAGAATCTGGCGGACTTCCTGGCGCCGTTGCCGGTCGGCGCCCTGGCGGTCGGCCCCGGCCTGCCCGGGGACGACGCGCTGGGCCTGGTCGAGAAGCTCGGCCGGCTGGGTGTCGAGACGCTCGGCTCGCTTGCCGCGCTCGGCCGCGATCAGATGGCCGACCGCTTCGGCAACCTCGGCCTCGCCGCGCTCGGCATCGCGCGTGGCGAGGACCGCGGGCTGCGCCCGCGCGAGCCGCGCGAGGAGCTGGTGGAGGTCCTCGAGCTGCCCGACGGCGCTGGCGCCGGCGCGCAGCTCGAGCACGCCCTCGGCCTCCTGGTCGAGCGCCTGCTGGCGAGTCCCGAGCGGCGTCGGCGGACGCTCCTGGCGGTGCGCCTCTCGGCCCGTCTCGACGCGGGCGGCAGCTGGTCGGTGACCCAGGCGCTCGGCCGGCCGAGCGCCTCGGCGGCGACGATCGCCCCGCTGCTCGCCCGCCGCCTGGAGGAGCTGCCGGGGCCGCCGGTCCTGCTGGCGCTGCGGGCGACCTCGCTGGGGCCGGCGGGCGCCGACCAGCTGCGCCTGCCGGACACCGGCGTGCGGGAGGGCGAGGACCGCCTGGCCGAGGCGATCCGCCAGTTGCGCCTGCTCCAGGGCCCGGAGGCGATCCTCGACGTCGTCGACGTCGAGCCCGACTCCCACCTGCCGGAGGCCTGGTCGGCGCTGGTGCCGTGGTCGGCGGAGCGCCACGCGCGCCGGCGCAGGGAGCGGGCTATCGGCGCCGCCCGCGGCGCGCCGACGCGCACATCGCGGTGAAGCTCGCGTGGGGGCCCGGCGGGCCTCCCGGGAGGACGCCGAGGTCGCGCAGCGCGGCCTCCGCCTTCTCCCGCGCCTCCTCGGCGCTGTCGGCGAGGACCCAGACCGTCGAGCGTCCGCGGCCATACTCCCACCAGCCCTCGGCGGGCGGGTCGAGGAGGTCGAGCTGACCGTCGCCCCGCACGCTCATCGGCGTCGGGATGACGCGGCGGGGTCCCCGTCCGGTTCAGGGCGGAGCTCCA
Source organism: Solirubrobacterales bacterium (assembly GCA_035547475.1). GTDB lineage: Bacteria > Actinomycetota > Thermoleophilia > Solirubrobacterales > 70-9 > VAYN01. The sequence goes on along the minus strand of DASZUW010000108.1, from coordinate 3,432 downwards.
CCCGGTGGACGACGGTCAGGTTCCCCCACGGGTCCCAGTCACCGTCGAGGTCCCAGACGCGACCGTGTGTCGGCCATCCTTCGGCGATCTCCCGGGCGAGGCGCACGGCGAGATCGTCCGTCGTCTCGGCGACGATCAGGTTGCCGTTCGCGGCGTAGGTGGATTCCGGGGAGCCCTCCGAGGTGACGGCGGCGTAGCGCGAGACGGAGTCGCGACCGGCGAGCTGGGCCGCGGTGACGGTCTCGTGGATCATCTCGGTGAACTGGTCGGCGATCGCCGTCAGGCGCTCGCGGCGGCGGGCCTGGCCCTCGGCACGGACGGGGCTCATCGCCCCGCCCTCCCGTCGGCGTCGTCCGCGGCGGAGTCGTCGGCCCAGTGGGCGCCGGACCCGTAACCGCCCAGCTCGCTGGCGCGCACCCGGGCGCCGTCGCCCCGGCGGATCGCCATGTCGCGCTGCACGGCGCGAGTCTCGCGCCGACGGTCGGCACGGCTCGTCTTCTTACGCTCCTTCAAGTCTTCGATCTGCTTTCTCGCCGCGCCGAAGCTCGCCGGCCAGACGAACGTCCCGCCGGTCTCCTCGGCGAGTTCACGGAGGAGCTTCAGTTGGGGTTTGGTGGGTCCGTTGTGGTGCTGCTGTGGGTTGGTCATGCCCCAGGCAGAGCGGGCCGGAGGAGGCCGCCCGGCGGCCGGTGGAGGTCTGCTACGCCCCTGGCATGACCGGCCCACAGCAGCACCACGGGCCGCGGAGGATCGCGAGGGTCTCACGCCCCTCCCACGCCCGGCTCCATCCCGACCCCGGCCAGCGCGTCGACGACATCCCGGGCGTCGCGGACGACACAGGCGCCTTCGGCGAGCAGCGTGTTCGGGCCGGCCCCTTGGCGCGAGATCACCGGACCGGGGACAGCACCGACCTCACGGCCGAGGTCGGCGGCGAGCTCGGCGGTGACCAGCGAGCCGGAGCGCTCGGCGGCCGCGACCACCACGGTCATCCCGGCGAGGGCCGCCAGAACCCGACTGCGGGCCGGGAAGCTCCAGCGCCACGGGACCGATCCCGGCGGCAGCTCGGAGACCACCGCACCGCTCTCCGCGATCCGCCCCCACAGCCCTCGGTGGGCGGCAGGGTAGGCGGTGTCTGGCCCACAGCCGAGCACCGCGATCGTCGGGCCGCCCCCGTCGAGCGCGCCGCGATGGGCGCAGGCGTCGATCCCGAAGGCGAGGCCACTGACCACGGTGACGCCGGCGGCGGCGAGGTCGGCGCCGAGGTCGCGGGCGACCTCGCGACCGTAGGAGTCGGCGCGGCGCGAGCCGACGATCGTTGCGGTGGCGGCCGGTGCGAGGCCGGCGACCGCGGCCGGGTCGCCGTTGCCGATCAGCGCCGCGGGCGGCTCCTCGGGGTCGCGGAGCCCGCCCGGACAGGCGTCTTCGTGGCGGCAGGTCGCCCAGCAACCGGCGTCCGCCAGCCGCCGGGCGAACCAACCCTGTGGGTGCGCGGCGAGATCGGCGAGGATCCGGTGCCCGCCGACGGGCGCGACGGTCTCGGCCAGCTCCTCGTCGGTGAGCCGCAACAGCGCTACCGCGCGGCGGCCGCCAACGCCGATCGCCGCCCTCTCGATCTGGGGGCCGAGCACGGCCAGGAGCCAGGAGCGCCGCAGGCACCCCGGGCAGGCATGGGGGTTTGTCATCGGGACCTCCTTCGTGCGGGTCCCGCACGGTGCGGGACCGGGGCGCCCGGGCGGCACGACGAAGTCGTGCGAGACTCGGGCCACCGGTCCCGCGGCGGGCGGCGGCTAGGACCGCCCGTCACCGAGGAGCCCCACGGCAAGACGCATCGCCTCCTCCCCGACGTACTCCAGGCGCCTCATTTCCGACAGGTCGGCCACGGTGGCGGCCACCCTGATCGCCTGTTCGGGCGCCCGCCGGTGGATCGACCGCCGCGCCTGGTGTGCGGCGAGCGTCCTCACGGCCCCCGAGGTCAGCGGCACGCGCCGCACCTCCTCGGAGGTCATCTGGGCGTTGGTCCGCCCGGCGCCGAGCCTCGCCTCCATCCGCCATCGCGCGTGCTCGACCCGCATCCGGGCGACCGCCGAGCCCTGCCACCCCCACCCGTCCGAGGCGTCGCCCGCAGGCGGGTCCACCTCGACCCTGATCGGAAGGTGCCCGCCGAGGCCGCGGGTCATCCGCGCCCGGAAGCGGGCGCGCTCGAACGGCGCGCAGACGCAGTCCCCGGGGTAGCCGCCGCAGGGACAGGGATCCGAGGCGGCGACCAGTTGGAAGGCGGACGGGAGGCGCCGCCTCACGCCGCTGCTCTCGATCGTCACCTCCCCGGCGGCGAGCACGGGGTGCAGCGCCTCGATCGTCTCGCGACGGAAGCGGTCGAGATCCTCGAGGAGGAGGACGCCCCGGTGGGCCATCGTCACCTCGCCCGGGCGCGGCGGCGAGCCGCCGCCGAGGAGGCCCGGCACGCTGATCGTGTGGTGTGGCGCGCGGAAGGGACGGCCCGGCGTCGTGGGGGCGCGGTGGCTGCCCGTCGCGCCGGCGATCCGGACGATGTCGAGCGCCTCCGCCTGCTTGAGCTCCGGCAGGATCGAGGGCAACCGGCTCGCGAGCATCGACCTGCCGGACCCACGCGGGCCGACCAGGAGCAGGCCGTGGCCGCCGGCGACCGCGACCTCGAGCGGGTACTGGAGGTGGACACGCCCGCGAAGGTCGGCCAGGTCGGGACCGCCGGCGCGGGCGACGGGGAGCTTCAGAGGGAGCGCGTGCGGCGGCGGGTAACCCCAGCCGAAGGCGCGGAGATCGGAGAGGCCCTCGATCGGCAGGACCTCGACCGCCCTGACGAGCGCCGCCTCCGGGCCGTTGGCCACGGGCGCGACGAGCGTCGTGATGCCAACCTCGCGGGCGCCCTCGGCGATCGCGAGCGCCCCGTCGACCGGCCGCACCCGTCCGTCGGCGGCGAGCCCGCCGACGAGGGCGGCCCCCTCGATGCCGGGCCAGTCGAGCTGGCCCGAGGCGCTCAGGAGCGCCGCGGCGATCGCGAGGTCGAGGGCGCCCGCCTCGGGCCGGGCGCCGAGCGGGGTGACGTCGACGACCACGTCGGCCGACGGGAACTCGTAGCCGCTGTCGAGGAGGGCGGCGCGGAGGCGCTCGCGCGTCTTCGCGACGGCGGCCTCGGGCAGGCCGGGGATCGCGAACGCCGGGCGGCCGCGACGCACGTCGACCCGGACCGTGACCGGCCGCCCCTCGAGGCCGTCGAGGAGGAGGCTGTTCACTGAGGAGAGCATCGGATGCTCCTTTCGTCGGTGCGGCCCGCCGCCGACCGGCGGGCGATCGCCGCCCCGGGGCACGGCGCCAGCCGTGCGATGCTCGGGCCGCGTCGCTCGCCGGTCGGCGGGCGTGTCTCTTGCCATACCGCTCAGGTCACGCCAGGAGACC
>DASZUW010000107.1:0-4046 GCA_035547475.1 Solirubrobacterales bacterium | reverse complement strand
GGTCGCGGTCGCCTCCTCGTCCCCGGTCACCAGCACGGCGCGCGTCCCGGCGAGCTGCCCGCGCACCCGGTCGAGCGCCTCGAGGTCGTGCCGGCGCAACCCCCAGGTGCACCCGTTCGAGGAGGCCGGGCCGCCGATCTCGGCGAGGACGGGGAGCTTGGCGGCCACCTCACATCCGCTCGGGCGCCGAGATGCCGAGGAGGTCGAGGGCGCCCGCGATCGTCCGCTTCGCGGCCAGGCAGAGCGCGAGCCGCGAGGCCTCGACGCCCTCGCCCTCCGCGCCCACCACCTGACAGTCGCGGTAGAAGGCGTGGAAATCGGCCGCGACCGCGGTCGAGTAGGCGCAGATCCGGTGCGGGGCGCGCCGCGCCGCCGCCTCGCGCACCTCGTGCGGAAATTCGAGCAACCGCTTGATCAGCGCCTTCTCGCTCGCCTCGAGCGGCGCGACCCGCCCCGCGGGATCGGGCGTCGCGACCACCGCGCCGCCCCCCTCCTCTCCCGCTTTGCGCAGGATGCTCGCGATCCGCGCGTGCGCGTACTGCACGTAGTAGACCGGGTTCTCGCTCGCCTGCCTGCGGGCCAGGGCGAGGTCGATGTCGACGGTCGTCTCGTGCGAGCGCGAGAGCATGAACCAGCGCGCCGCGTCGGTCCCGATGTCGTCGATCAGGTCGTCGAGCGAGACGAAGTCGCCGCTGCGCTTCGACATCTGCGCCCGCTGGCCGTCCTCGACGATGTGGACGAGCGACATGATCAGCGCCTCGAAGCTGTCGGGGTCGGCGCCGAGCGCCTCGATCGAGGCCCGCAGCCGCGCCACGTACCCGTGGTGGTCGGCGCCGAGCACGTCGATCAGCCGGCCGAAGCCGCGCTCGAGCTTGTCCCAGTGGTAGGCGATGTCCGGCATCAGGTAGGTCGGTTCGCCGTCGGAGCGGATCAGCACCCGGTCTTTGTCGTCGCCGAACTCGGTCGTGCGCAGCCAGAGCGCGCCCTCGTGCCGGTAGGTGTGCCCGCCCGCGTCGAGCTTCGCCAGCGCCGCGTCCGCGTCGCCGCGCTCGACCAGGCTGCGCTCCGAGAACCAGGTGTCCATGACGACGCCGAAGCGCCGCAGCGTCTCCCGCACCTGGTCGATCATCAGCGCGATGCCGCGGTCGCCGACCGCCGCGAGGTCGTCGGCGTCGACCCCCTCGGCGGCGATCGCCTTCCCCAGCTCGACCACGTAATCGCCCTTGTAGCCGCCCTCGGGCGGGTCCTCGCCCTTCATCCGCGCGCGGATCGACTCGGCGAATTTCGTCACCTGCGAGCCCGCGTCGTTGATGTAGTACTCGCGCTCGACCTCGTGGCCGACCGCCGCCAGCAGCCGCACCACCGAGTCCCCGTAGGCGGCCCCGCGACCGCCGCCGACGAGCAGCGGCCCGGTCGGGTTGGCGGAGACGAACTCGACCAGGATCCGTTCCGGTGCCGCGGTCGGGGCCGGGCCGAGGTCCTCCCCCGCGCCGACCAGCGCCGCCAGCGCGCGCCGGTACCAGGCGTCGGAGAGGAAGAGGTTGACGAACCCGGGGCCCGCGACCTCGACCCGGTCGAGGCTCCCCGCCGCGCCGCCCAGGGTCCCTTCGAGCTCCCCGCGCAGGCGCTCGGCCACGGCCCGCGGGTTGTCGCCGAGCGGCCCGGCGAGCAGCATCGCCGCGTTGGAGCTGTAGTCGCCGAGGTCGGGCTTGGGGGGACGGTCGAGCGTCGGGGCCGGCTCGGTGGGCTCGCCGTCGCGCAGCGCCCGCGCGGCGGCCTCGACGGCACCCTTCAGCTCGGCGATCGAATCGGTGGGAGGCATGGGCGCATCGTAAGGGCCGGTTACCCTGGATCGCTTGCGCGTTGGCGTGATCTCAGACGTCCACTCCAATCTGCCGGCCCTGGAGGCGGTCCTCGCGTCGATCGAGGCCGCCGGACCGGAGGAGATCTGGTGCCTGGGCGACGTCGTCGGCTACGGCGCCCAGCCGGACGAGTGCACGGCGCTCGTGCGCGAGCGCTGCGCTTTCAGCCTCAACGGCAACCACGACCTGGCGGTGACCGGCGGGATCGACGCGGGGACCTTCTCGGAGACGGCCCGCGCGGCCGTCGAGTGGACGAAGGAGAACGCCGGCGCCGCGGCGGTCGAGTGGCTCCGCGGGCTTGCGCCGGAGGGCGTGCGCGAGGGCTTCGGCCTCTTCCACGCCTCGCCGCGCGACCCGATCTGGGAGTACGTCCTCTCGATCGACCAGGCGGAAGCAGGCCTCGACGCCCAGTCGGAGCGCGTCTGCCTGATCGGCCACTCGCACGTGGCGCTGTTCTTCACCCGGCCGCCCTCGACCGGCCGGCGCAGCTTCGCCACCGGCGCGCAGGCGAGCGACGGCGACCTGCTCGACCTCGGCGAGGGCGAATGGCTGCTGAACCCGGGCAGCGTCGGGCAGCCGCGCGACGGCGATCCGCGCGCCGCCTGGCTCGAGCTCGACACCGACGCGCGCACCGCGCGCTACCACCGCGTCCCCTACGACGCGGTGGCGGCGGGCGCGGCGATCCTCGAGGCGGGGCTGCCGACGGCCCTCGCCGAGCGCCTCCAGATCGGTCGCTGAGGTGACGAACCCCCCGTGCGAACCACCCCGAGGAGCGATCCAGACCTCCGAAACTTCGCGGCCATTGCAGGGTAAATATCGACTCAGAAGTGTTCTCTAGACTCGAATCATGGGTCGCGTCCGCGCAGCCTCGCTCGTCCTTGCCGCGCTCGCGGTGGTACTTCTGCTGGCCGCCTGCGGGAGCGGCGGCAGCGACGAACTGCTCCCCGGGACCACCGCCGACCAGATCAACTCGAACCTCGACCAGGTCCAGGTGAGCTACGAAGAAGGGGACTGCGAAAAAGCCGAAGACGGCGTCGCCGACGTCAGCACCGAGGTCGACGAACTCGTCGAAGTCGACGCCAAGCTGAAGAAAGCTTTGCGCCAGGGCGCGGCAAAGCTCTCGCAGGTGGTTTCTACCTGTAGGGCCACCGAAGAAGAACGCGAACGGGCGGCCGAAGAAGAAGAGCTCGAAGAAGTGGCCGAAGCCGAAGCCGAAGAACTCGCCGCCGAAGAAGAAGCCTTCGAAAAGGAACAAAAGGCCGAAGAACGAGAAGAAAAGAAGACGGATCGGGAAAAGGCCGAAGAAGAGGCCGAACAACCCGGTCCCGACGAAGGCGAAGAACCGCCCAAAGGCAAAGCCAAAGGGCACGAAAAGCAGGAAGGAATCGAAACCCCTGTCGAAGGTGAAGAAGAAGTGACGCCCCCGGCCCCGGGCGGCGGGCCCGCGGGCGGCATCGGCCCCGGCGCCGCCGTCGAAGGCGGTGAGGGCTGATGGAGGCCGGAACGCTCTCGGGCCGCTACGAGACGGGCGAGCGGCTCGGCTCGGGCGGGATGTCGAACGTCTACAAGGCGACCGACCGCATCCTCGAGCGCACCGTGGCGGTGAAGATCCTCGCCGAGCACCTCTCCGACGACGAGCGCTTCGTCGCCCGCTTCCGGCGCGAGGCGCTGGCCGTCGCCCGCCTCATCCACCCCAACATCGTCCAGGTCTACGACTCGGGCGTCGACGACGGCCGCCATTACATCGTCATGGAGTACGTGGCGGGGCGCTCCGGCGCGCAGATCCTGCAGCGCCACGGGCCGGTCGACGCCGAGACGGCGGCCGAGATCGGCATCCAGGCCTGCGCCGGGCTCGACTACGCGCACCGCCGCGGGATCATCCACCGCGACGTCAAGCCGGGGAACCTGATGATCACCGGCGGGCCGGTGGGCAGCGGCGACCCGGTCGTCAAACTGACCGACTTCGGGATCGCCCGGGCGATCGAGCAGACGCGGATCACGCAGGTCGGCTCGGTGGTCGGCACCGCCGCCTACCTCTCGCCCGAGCAGGTGCGCGGCGACGAGGCGACCCCGAGCACCGACGTCTACGCGCTCGGCGTCGTCCTCTACCAGTTCCTGACCGGGCGGCTGCCCTACGAGGGCTCCTCGCTGGCCGAGCTGGCGGTGCGCCAGCAGAACGAGAAG